>DAOMFQ010000040.1:0-13988 GCA_035429905.1 Gemmatimonadales bacterium | reverse complement strand
AGCGCGAGCGATGCCGACTCCCTCTTCCTGCTGGGGGAGCTCCTGCGGGAGTCGGTGGGCGACGCGGTCCACGTGCTGCGCGACCCCACGCGCGGCGGGCTCGCGAGCGCGCTCAACGAGATCGCCTCCGCGTCGCGGGTCGGGGTGGTGCTCGAGGACGGCGCGCTGCGTGTGCCGGGTCCGGTGGCCTCGGTGTGCGACCTGCTCGGGCTCGACGTGATGTACGTGGCGAACGAAGGAGTGCTGGTGGCCTTCGTGGCGGCGGATCGGGCCGAGACCGCGCTCGCGGCGCTCCGGAGCCACCCGCTCGGCGCGGAGGCGGTCATCGCCGGCAGCGCCGTCGGGGCGCATCCCGGCATGGTGGTGCTGCGGACCGGACTCGGTGGCACCCGCATCGTCGACATGCTGCCAGGAGATCAGCTCCCCCGCATCTGCTGAGCCGTCCGCGCGAATTCCGCTCCCGCTCGCCCCCCGGTCCGGCTAGATTCTCCGGGGGGACGACCCCAGACCTCATACCCGGACCCTGCCCGATGGCCTCCAAGACCACCAAGTGTCCTTCCTGCGGCGCCGACGCCGAAGGGAACTTCTGCCGCCAGTGCGGCGCCTCGCTCGGCCCCCGTCCGTGCCCCTCCTGCCGGGCGCCGCTGGCGGCCGGGGCGCGCTTCTGCACCCAGTGCGGGACCCCGACAGCAGGTGGTTCGGCGCCGGCCGGCGCGCCGCCGGGCGACCGGAAGGCCTGGGCGGTCGCCGCCACCATCTCCGCCGTCCTGCTCGTGGCGGTGCTGGCGCTGGTGGTCCGGGGCAACAAGGCCCCACCCGAGGCCGCCGGCGCCGTGGGTGCCGGCGGAGCCGTCGCCCCCTTCGCCGACGGGGCCGGGGGCACACCGCCCGACCTGAGTACCATGACCCCGCGCGAGCGGTTCGACCGCCTGTACAACCGGATCATGCGGGCCTCGGAAAGCGGCGACCAGAACACCGTCACGACGTTTACGCCGATGGCGCTCCAGGCCTACGAGCAGCTGGACACCGTGGATGCCGATGCCCGGTTCCACCTGGCCACGCTCAAGCTGCACAGCGGCGACGTGGACGGCGCCAGCGCCATCGCCGACACCCTGCTCCGGAAGGACCCCGGGCACCTGTTCGGGTATGTGATCCAGGGCACGGTGGCCCGCTGGAAGAAGGACGATGCTGCGCTCAAGAAGGCCTACGCCGCCTTCCTGTCACATTACGATGCAGAGATGAAGAAGGCCCGGCCGGAGTACGCCGACCACGAACGGATGATGACCGATTTCCGGCAGTCGGCGACGTCGGGGGAATGAGGGTAAGATCGGCGTGAAGATGTCCTTACTCGACCGTTCGGGCCTTGCTCCCGGGCGGCCGGTTGTCGATTGTTGAGGAGTCTGGTCGGATTCCACCCCACGCAGGGAGCGGGACTATGAAGCCTGGCCACAAGTTCCTGTTCGGCGCCGTGCTGATCGTCGGCAGCGTCGGTCTCCTCATGTTCCAGGGAGTCAAGGAAACGGGCGTCTACTTCCTGACCCCCACCGAGCTCGCCTCGAAGGCCTCGGCCGATCCGACCTTCCACAACGTCGGCGTGAAGATGGGGGCCCGCGTGGTGCCCGGCTCGGTGCGCCGCGACGCCGCCACCCAGACGGTCGATTTCCAGGTCACCGACGGCGCCCAGGTCTATCCCGTCACCTATCGCGGCCTGGTGCCTGACACGTTCACCGATGCCAGCGATATCGAGGTCGTGGTGGAAGGCCGGCTGGGCGCCGACGGCGTGTTCCACGCCACCGACGTGCTGGCCAAGTGCGGGTCGCGGTACGAAGCCGTGCCCAAGGCGTAACGGCCGATGACCCTGCTCGGACAATTCGCGCTGTGGGTGGCGTTCCTGATCGGCTCCTTCGGCGCGGTGCTGTCGTTCTCGGGGCGCTGGCGGGACCGCCCGGACCTCGAGCGGACGGTCATCCGGTGCGTGTACGCGCTGGCCGCGGCCCTCCTCGTCGCGTCCCTGTCGCTCTGGAAGGGCCTCTTCGCGCACGACTTCAACATCGAGTACGTGGCGTCGTACACCTCGCGCAACCTCCCCACCTACTACATCGTCTCCGCGTTCTGGGCCGGCCAGAAGGGCTCGCTGCTCTTCTGGGCCGTGGTCCTGGCCTGCTTTGCGGCCGTGGCGCAGCTGCTGACCTCCCGCCGGTACGCCGACCTGCTGCCCTACGTCGCCGGCGTGACCTCGACGGTCGTGGTCTTCTTCGTGGTCGTGATGCTGTTCGCGGCGAACCCGTTCGCCCGCCTGGCGTTCATTCCCGAGGACGGCCGGGGCCTGAATCCGCAACTGCAGAACGTCGGCATGGTCATGCACCCGCCGATGCTCTACCTCGGCTACATCAGCATCACCATCCCGTTCGCTTTTGCCATCGCCGCGCTGCTCCGGCGCCGGCTCGACAGCGGCTGGATCGTGGCCATCCGGAAATGGACCCTGGTATCGTGGGTGTTCCTCTCGATCGGGATCGTGCTGGGCATGTGGTGGGCCTACGTGGAGCTCGGCTGGGGCGGCTACTGGGCCTGGGATCCGGTGGAAAACGCCAGCTTCCTGCCCTGGCTTACCATGACGGCGTTCCTGCACTCGGTCATGATCCAGGAAAAGCGCGGCATGCTCAAGCGGTGGAATGTGGCGCTGATCATCGGCACCTTCCTCCTGAGCATCTTCGGCACCTTCATCACCCGCTCCGGCGTCATCGCCAGCGTGCACAGCTTCACCCAGTCGAACGTGGGCTACTTCTTCCTGGCGTTCCTGCTGGTGGCCGCCGTCCTGAGCTTCACCCTGCTCTACACGCGCTGGCTGGAGCTGGAACCGGAGGCAAAGCTGGAGTCGATGCTGAGCCGCGAGGCGGCGTTCCTCTTCAACAACCTCGCGCTGGTGGGCATCGCCTTCTCGGTACTGTGGGGCACCCTCTTTCCGATCCTCTCCGAGGCGGTGCGGGGCACCAAGATCACGGTCGGCCCCCCCTTCTTCAACCGGGTCAACGTGCCTCTCGGGCTCTTCCTCCTCGCGCTCACGGGCATCGGCCCCCTGATCGCCTGGCGGAAAGCCTCGGCCCGGAATCTCCAGCGCCAGTTCGTGCTGCCGGTGGGCTTCGGCCTCCTCGTGGCCGTCGCCCTCCTGGTGGACGGCATGCGCGATGGGTACGTCCTCACCGCGATCGGCCTCGGCGCGTTCGTGCTCGGCACCGTGGTGCAGGAGTTCTACCGGGGCATCCGGGCCCGCCGGCGGATGCATGGCGAATCGGTCCTCGGGGCGCTCTTCAACCTGATCGCACGGAATCGCCGTCGCTATGGCGGCTATGTGGTGCACGTGGGCATCCTGCTCATGTTCGTGGCGTTCACCGGCATGGCGTTCCGGGTGGACCAGGAGGCGACGCTCAAGCCTGGCGAGTCCATCGAGATGAAGAGCCCCTACGGGGGCACCTACAAGCTGACCCACCTCGGCGTGTCGCAGTACAACGCCCTCAATCGGGTGGTCTCCGCCGCCACGGTGCAGGTGGACTACGACGGCCGCTCCCTGGGCGTCATGAAGTCGGAAAAGCGCCAGCACGTGGACAGCTTCGGGCGCCCCACGTTCGAGCCCTCCACCGAGGTCGGGATCCGCAGCGACCTCCGCGAGGACCTCTACATCGTGTACGCCGGGTCGGTGGACGGGACGGAAGAGGCGGTCTACCGCTTCACCATCAACCCGCTGGTCTGGTGGGTGTGGTTCGCCGGCATCGTGCTGGTGGTGGGCGGCATCCTGACGATGTGGCCGGGTGGCGGGGGCATCGCCGACACGCGCCGCACCCAGGCCGGCTACGAGGCGACGCTCGTGGGCGCCGAGACGGTCTGATATGAGCGACGAACGGACGGAGCGGCGGGCGTTCCTGCGGCAGCTGGCCGTTGGCGGGCTGGCGCTGGTGGGGGCGCGGGCGCTGACCGCGCAGGCCGCGACCCAGGCGCTGCCCGGCGGCGGGGAAACCGGCAAGCTGTACAACCCCGGCGCGGTCCAGGAGCGCGCCCCGACCGTCGGGGCCGACAACGACGCGTTCATCATGGGCGTCGAGAAGACGCTGAAGTGCCAGTGCGGCTGCAATCTCGACGTGTACACCTGCCGGACGACCGACTTTACGTGCACGACCTCCCCTGCGCTCCACCGGGACATCGTGGCCCTGCGCAGCAACGGCATGACCGCCGAGCAGATCCGCGAGGATTTCGTCCGGCAGTACGGCGAGCAGGCCTTGATGGCACCGAAGGCCGAGGGGTTCAACCTCGCCGGCTATTTCGTGCCGGGCATCCTGATGCTGGCCGGGATCGGCGCCTTGTCGGCGTGGATGATCCGGCGGCAGCGCCAGCTCGCGGCGGCGCCCGAGGGCGCGCGGATGCCTGACGTGGCCGCGGTGTCCGGCGCCACGCCCGAGGAGCTCGAGCGCCTCCGGCGCCTGCTGACCGAGGTGAAGGACTGATGTGGATCGAGGTAGTGGCCGCGGCGCTGGTGGGCATCTCGCTCCTCTGGCTGGTCTTCGAACCACTCTTCACCGCGGCGCGTCCGGGCGCACTCAGCGCCCTCGACCTCGAGGCCTTCGAGGAGGCCGAGGACACACCGAGCGGCGTGGCACTGACGGCCTTGAGGGAAATCGAGTTCGACCGGGAAACCGGCAAGCTGAGCGACGACGATTACGCCTTCCTCAAGCAGAAGTACACCGTCGAGGCGCTCACGGCGCTCCGGTCGGAATCCGGCGAGCCCGCGCCAGACGTGGAGGCGCAGGTGGCCGCCCGGGTTGCGGCGATCCGTGCCGAGTCGGTTGGCGCGCCCGCCTGCGCCGGTTGCGGGGCCGGAGTCGAGCCGGGCGCCCGGTTTTGCCCCTCGTGCGGCACCCCGGTCGGTCGCCCGCGCGCCTGCACGAATTGCGGCAGTGAACTCCCGGTCGGGAGCCGCTTCTGCGCCGCCTGTGGGGGCCGAGTCGCGGCCTGAAACCAGTCCCTCCCTCTTCCCGTCCGCATTAATAGCTGTAGGCTGAACCTTGACGCGCCCCGACCGGGGCGCCGTCGGGGCATTCCGTCGGCCCCACGCCCCACCTGCCTGCCCTGGAGTCCACCATGCCTGGTCGAGGAATCGTCCGCTTCGCGTTCGCGTCACTGGGCGCCGCGTCGCTCGCCTGCGCCTCCGGAAATGTCGCCGTGACGTCACCGACTCCGGCCTCCGCCCAGACCCCCGCCAAGCCCGGCGGTGACAAGCCGGGCGGCGACAAGGCGGCCGCCCCGAAGACCGTCGCCGAGCTGACCAAGACCTCCGCGAAATTTCCCGGGCTTTTCACCATCTACCAGGACACCGCCACCGGAGCGCTGCAGATGGTGGTCCGGAAGGATCAGGTCGGGAAGCAGTACATCTATTTTTCGGTGACCGATGAGGGCGCCCTGCCGGCCGGGGAGTTCCGCGGCGCCTTCGGTCCCAACACCGTCTTTGCCGTGCGGAAGAACTTCAACAAGATCGAGTTCGTCACCCTCAACACCGCCTTCTACTTCAACCCGGCGAGCCCGCTCAGCCGGGCGGCCGACGCGAACATCAGCCCCGGCCTGCTCGCCTCGATTGAAATCGCGGCCACCGACTCCGCCACCGGTGAATACCTGATCAAGGCCGACGACCTGTTCCTGACGGAGACCCTCCGTCAGGTCAAGCCGACACCGAATCCCAACGCCCGCCCCGGTGCGTCGTTCCAGCTCGGGTCGCTGAGCAAGAGCAAGACCCATGTCGTCTCGGTCAAGTCCTACCCGCTCAATACCGACGTGGTCGTGGAGTACGTCTACGAGAACCCGGCGCCGCTGAACGACGGCGGCCCGGACATCACCGACGCGCGCAACGTCAGCCTGAAGATCCAGCACAGCTTCATCGAAATGCCGGTCAACGACTACCAGCCCCGGTACGCCGATCCGCGGGTGGGGTACTTCACGACCGAGGTGACCGACCTGACCTCCACCAGCGTCACGCCGTGGCGTGACCTGGTGCAGCGCTGGAATCTCGTCAAGAAGAACCCGTCGGCCCCGCTGTCGGACCCGGTGGAACCGATCACCTGGTGGATCGAGAACACGACGCCGGTCGAGCTGCGCCCCGCCATCCGCGAGGGCGTGCTGCGCTGGAACGAGGCGTTCCAGACCGCCGGGTTCACCAATGCGATGGTCGTGAAGGAACAGCCCGACACCGCCACGTGGGACGCGGGGGACCTCAGATACAACGTGCTCCGGTGGACCGCCTCGCCCAACCCGCCGTTCGGCGGGTACGGCCCGAGCTTCGTCAATCCGCGCACCGGGCAGATCCTCGGCGCCGACATCATGCTGGAATTCATCTTCGTGACCAACCGGCTGCTGCAGTCACAGCTCTTTGAGTACGCCGGCCAGTCCATGCTCCTGCCGGCCGAGGCGGCGGACACCCGCCTCTGCTCGGTGCAGTCGCAGATGCAGCAGCAGGCGCTCTTCGGGGCCACCGCGCTCCGGATGACCGGCGCCACGCCGGCGGAGATCGACGCGTACGTCTACCAGGCGGTAGTGAGCCTGGTTCTGCACGAGGTCGGGCACACCCTGGGCCTCAACCACAACATGAAGGCCAGCCAGCTGCTCTCGCCGGCCCAGCTTCAGGACTCGGCCCTCGTGGCGGCCCGCGGCGTGTCCGGGTCGGTCATGGACTACCACGCCGTGAACATCGCGCCCCCGGGCGGGAAGCGGGCGCCCGCCTTCGACACCCATCCCGGTACGTATGATCGCTGGGCCGTCGAATTCGGGTACCGGCCCTCGTTGCCCGATCCCGCTGCCGAGGCGGCGCGCACGACCGCGCTGCTCAACCGGTCCACCGAGCCGGATCTCGCCTTCGGCAATGACGCGGACGACATGCGGTCGCCGTTCGGCGGCATCGACCCGCGGGTGATGGTCGGAGACTTGAGCAACGACGCCCTGACCTGGGCCACCGGCCGGATGATCCTGAGCGACAGCCTCCTCAAGAACATCGGGGAGCGCTACCCGCAGCCGGGGCAGGACTACGCCACCTTGCGCGTGGCGTACCTGATGGTGACCGGGCAGAAGGCCAACGCGGCGGTCGTGGCGTCGCGCTACATCGGCGGCGTGTACGTGAGCCGGGGGGTGGACGGACAGCCCGGGGCTGGCGCGCCCTTCACCCCGGTGCCGCTGGCGGAGCAGCAACGCGCCATGCAGCTGCTGCGGACCCGGTTCTTTGCCCCGAACGCATGGAACGCCTCGCCGGCCCTGATGGACCGGCTGCAGGATCCGCGGCGCGGATTCAGCGGCCCGGGCGAGCCGCTCCCCCACGCACGGGTGCTCGCCGCCCAGCGCGGGGTGCTGCAGTTCCTGCTGGCGCCGCGGACCCAGGCCAGGCTGACCGACTCTCGCCTGTATGGCAACCAGTATTCCGCGGCCCAGATGATGAGCGACCTGACCGACGCGGTGTTCGCCGCCGACGCCCGGGGCAACGTGAACACGTATCGCCAGAACCTCCAGCTCGAGTATGCCACGCAACTCGCCGCCATGGTGCGGGGGCCGACGGCGAACGCCTACGACTACGTGTCGAAGTCGGCGGCCGTGGCCAGCCTCAAGCGGATCCAGGCCCAGGTAGCCGTGCCCACCGGCGACGCGGAGACTCGGGCCCATCGCCAGCACCTGTCGCTGGTCGTGACGCAGGCGCTCGACCCCAAGTCCTGAGCGCTAGAAGGCGACCTGGACGCCGAAGCCGGCCCGACCGGTCCACAGCGTCGACGGCTCGAACTCCGCCGGAAGTTCGCTGGCCTCGAAGGGGGAACCCGCCAGGGAGCCCCCCGCCGAGGCCAGCAGCGTCCAGTCGGGCGATATCGGGGCGGAGAGCCGGAGCAGTGCCAGTGCCCCGAAGCGTGACCGGCTGTCGGCGCCGGACACGCTCCAGTGGTCCAGGGCGGGCCCGGCCGAGACGACCACCTCGGCGCCCCGCCCGATGTGCATGATGGGAAGGGACACCAGGGCGGCGATTTCGAACTGGCGCATGTAGAGGTCGTCCGTCACGACGGACACGCCCGAACCCGAAACCTCGAGCCCGGCCGAGAGGTAGCTCAGCGCGAGGCTGATCCACACCCGCCCCGCGCGGCGTTCGGCTTCCAGGGACCACGCCGCGCTTGCGGACGGGCCGAGGCGAAGGCCTCCGCCCGTGGTGTCCGCCGCGCCCCCACCGAACCAGACCTGGCTCGCGCCCCCCGAAATCCGCCAATCGCCCTCCTGGGCCCGCACTCGATCGGGTCGGGCGGCCGAGACCGCCAGCCCGACCGCGACGAGCGCGGCCACTTGCTTGATGCCGACCATCCAACCTCCTGGGGTGGGGCGGGGGAGGTGCCTCCCCCGCCGCGGCAACTCATTTCATTTCGAGATTCAGCCAGCCGTTGACCTTCGTCTTCCCTTCCATCACGGCCCAATGCCCCACCGGGCTGGTCCTGCCCAGGACGGAGTCCGCCATCGCGATCCCGATCAGGTCGTCGTTGGTCTTGATCAGGTTGGCAATCGCCGTGATCAGGCTCGCCCCGCTCTTCGCGGCCACGATGACCCGGATGATGCCGCCCGGGGTCAGCACCTTGACGTCCTTCACGCCGATGTAGCCCTGGTACGCGTTCTTCAGGGCTTCGAGCGCAGTGCCGAAGCGGTCCTCCTTCGCCTTGATTTCGCACGCGGTGTCATCGTCCTCCAGGGCAAGGATGAGGTACGACTTCCCGGGGAACGTCAGGCTCATCGCGTCCATCTGCGCCTGGGTGAACACCTTGGCGCCCGCGCTGCTGCTCCAGTTGGTGCCGTTCATGTCCCACTGATATCCGGACGGCGCGTGCTCCCCGACGCACTGAAACGACACCATCGTGGCTGAATCGGTCGAGCTGACCGGACCGAGGACATGCAACTCAAATTCTGGATTTCCCTTCAACCAACCTTCAAACGTGTCCACGAACTGGGCCCGGGTGAGGTAGAGCGACTGGCTGGGAGGAGTGCCGCTCGGGCCCCCGGAGCCGCCGCCGGCCGTGCCGCCACCGCCGCCGCCAGAGCAGTCGACCTCGCAGATGACCCCGACCGGTGGGCCGGGACGGTCGAAGTCGGATTCCTGGGGTACCAGGGCCAGGACGGGGGTGGCGGGAGGGGATTTCGGGTCGAGCAGGACCCGCCGTCCGCGGGTGTCGAATGCCACCGGGGCGTCGTGATCGCCAAGGGCGGTCGCCACGAGCAGGTCCGGCCCGCCGCTCCAGCGCTCGAGCTGTCCCGGGACCGGGAAGTACACCTCTGCCGCGATCCCCTCGTTCGCGTCCGCCGAGATGCTCGCCTCGGCCTCACCATCGGCACGGGCCATGGCGCCCAGGGCTCGGCGTCCGTCCCGGACCAGGAATCGCTGGAACTGGAGTTTGTGCTCGATGACCGGTGATTCCGCGAGCTGAGCCCGCAGGTACTGCCGGAAGGCGGGGTCGTCGAGGGCGCGCGCCAGCCGACGCGCCTGTCGCTCCAGCCGGCGCGCCTCAGGCGCATCACCGGGAAGCGGTGGGCCCGCCTCCGGTCCGGCCACCTCGGCCGGGCCGCCGATCGGGGGGGAAGGGTCGTGATCGGCGCAGCCGACCGCCGCGGCCAGCAGCGCGAGCGCTGCCAGCCTCTGCCTGGCGAACATGAGACCTCCTTGGGAGTGGGGCAGGCGCCGACGGCGAGCGCCAGGTTGACGGCGCGCCCAAGGTAGGTCTGGCTCGTTGGTGGATCGGTACCGCGAAGGTGCGAGCGGGGGCTAGAGTTCGAGGGCCTGCAGGCGCCGGAGGCCGGCGCGGAGGGGAAGGATCGTCGAAACGGCGCAGAGGGCAGCGACCGCCACCATGCTGAGGATCAGCTCCGTGCTCAGTCCGGGCGTCTCCCCGGTGGCGATGGCGCGCAGGTACCCGGCCACCGGCAGGGCCTCGATGACGATGACCAGGGCCAGGAGGCTGAGGCTCGACATCATGAACACGAGGCCGCCGAAACTGGTGGGGATCTGCGCAGCGTTCTCGGTGCCGAACTGCGGGAAGAGCGCGCCGAGTCCGAGGGCCAGTGCGCTCGCCGCCATCGTATAGAGCGAAATGGTGATGACGCTCATCAGCATGATGAACGTGCTGGCGTGCAAGAGGGCGTTGGTGACCAGGGTGAGCGTCAGCGCCACGATCATCAGCGGGAGGGTACCGATGAAGTACTTGCTCCAGAACATGGCCCGGAGGTCGAGCGGGCTGGACTTGAGCAGCCAGAGCTCGCGGCCCTCCAGCGAGATGGCGGGGAAGATGAACCGCGCCGCGATGGCCGCCAGCACGAAGCCCGCCAGCCCCTGGTTGAGGAAGACGACCAGCGTCACGAAGAAGATCGGAACCTGCTCGCCGGAAAAGAGCTGCAGCGTCTGGATGTTGAAGACGTACACCGCGAGCAGGACCGCCAGCAGGATGAGCTGGCTCCATTGGGTCGTGTCGCGGAAGAAGAGCCGGAGGTCCTTCAGGATGAACTCGCGGCGGGCGGGGCCCGCGGTCCGGAGAAACGGGCCGAGTGCCCGCTCCCAGGCCCCCCCCCGCACGAACGAGTCCTTTCCTTCCTGTGCCTTGCTGTACCCCGCGAGGTAGAGCCGCTGGTGGGCGGCGGACCCGACCACCCCGAGCACGGCAGCGGTGGTCCACAGGAGCAGGATGGGCAGGGGATCGCCGATCCGGAGCAGCCAGTTCATCACCATGTCCGCCGCCCACTCGCTCGGCAGGAAGGGATTGGTCGGCCCCTGAAGCATCGAGAAGTAATCCAGCAGGTTGCGGAACCCCTCGGGGCGGGCCAGCTGCTCCGGCCGGATCAGGCGGAGGAGGAGCACGACGCCGCCCACGGCGCCGACGGCCACCAGGGTCAGCAGGTCGCGCGTCTTCCGGGCGGGAAAGATGTTGACCAGGAGCAGGGTCACGAGTGTGCCGAGAATCGCTGGCATGACGAGGAACGGGATCAGCGCCGCGACGACGATCATCGGGTACAGGGGCCCGCCATCGAACACCATGCCGTACGCCGTGAAGATCGGTGCGGCCACGAGCGCCACCATCCACGACGAATGGACGGTCGTTTCGCCGAGCTTCGCGATGTACACCCGCAGCCAGTCCACTGGCGCGGACACGACGAGGTCCAGATCCGAAGCCAGGAAGAAGGTGGACAGGGCGGTGATGATGTTCGAGAGGAGGAGGATGCCGAGGAAGGCCAGCAGCAGGACGGCCAGCAGCTTGGTGGCCACCAGCGTGCCGATGTCGGGCACCCCGCGGAAGTACTTGAGCACCCGGTAGGACACGCCGAAGACCGCCGACCAGAAGCCGAAGCCGACCAGCGCGAGGAGCAGGAGGCGCATCCCCGCGCCCGAGCGCTCCTGCCGCACCCGGGCAAGCGCCGTCCGCCACTTCGGGGCCAGCAGGGTCCACAGGCCCGGCTGCGGTGGCGGGACGGCCGGCGCCGCGGCGCTGGCGGAAGCGTCAGTCATCGAACATCCCCGTGAGCGAACTCGGTACCTCGCCGCCGGTGAGTTTGAGGAAGAGCCGTTCCAGCGTCAGGCCCTCGGATGCCGTTTCCCGGCGCAGGTCCGCCATCGTGCCGGACGCGGCGAGGCGACCGTGATGGATGATGGCGATCCGGTCGCACATCGCCTCCGCCACCTCCAGCGTATGTGTGCTCATCAGGACCGTGCCGCCGCGCTCGACGAAGACCCGGAGGAGGTCCTTCAGGGTGCGGGCGCTCTTGGGGTCGAGCCCCACCATCGGCTCGTCCACCACCACGACCTCGGGCCGGTGCACCAGCGCGCTCGAGATCAGCAGCTTCTGGCGCATGCCGTGGCTGTACGACTCGGTGAGTTCGTCCTTCCACGGCGCCAGCTCGAACAGCTCGAGCAGCTCGTCCATCCGGCGCTCGACGCCCGCGCCCTCCTGCCCGTAGAGCGCCGCCACGAATCGCAGGAACTCCGCGCCAGTCAGCTTCTCGTACACGTAGGGGCGGTCGGGCACGAAGCCGAGCTTCGCCTTGGCGCCCTCCGGGTTCGCATGGAGGTCCTCCCCGCCGATGGTGACCGTGCCCGACGTCGGCTGCAGGATCCCGGCGATCATCCGGAGCGTGGTCGTCTTGCCGGCGCCGTTGGGCCCCAGGAAGCCGAAGAGCTCGCCCTTGGGGACCTCGAGCGTCAGCTGGTCCACCGCGGTGAAGCGGCCGTAGTTCTTCGAGAGCGCGTGCAGCTGGATCATGGCACCGTCGTCAGGGTGTCGAGGGTGGGGCGGACCGCCCCGATCAGGGAGACGATCGCAGCGGGTCGCGCCGTCGCATGCGTCAGCAACCGGATGTGTCCCGCCTCGGCAAACTCTCCGAGCGTCGGGTCCACGGGCACCCAGGCGCCGAGCCACACCTCCGCCCAGGCGCGGTAGCGGAGGCGCCCGCCGTCGGTGAGGAGTCCGGCTACCGGTCGGGCGGGGATGCCGAGCGCACGGGCCATCTGGACCAGCAGTTCGGCGCGGTCGGAGCTGTCGCCTCGCCTCCGGAGGAGCGCCTGCTGGGCCCCCCCGAATGCGGGGGACCCCGGCACGATGGCCGCGCTGATCCAGGTGGACAGTCGGCGCACCGCCGTGACAGGGTCGTTCGTGTCGGCGGCCGCGATTCGTCTGGCCTCCACCGCGACCCGCCCCGACGCCGGCATGGCACGGTCCGAGGCCGGGATGGAATCGGGCACCGGCGTGCCCGCTCGGGCCTGGGTTGCCCGCGCGGACCGCGTCGCGATGCCGCCCGGCACGACGGCCTGCCACGGCGTGGTCAGCATCGGGGCGGCGTCGCGCAAGTCGACCCCGCCGAGCAGGACGCGAGTCGACCCCGGCGCGGCTTCCGACGCGACGGCGACCTCGAGGGGGATGGCCTGGACGTTCCGTGGGCGCCGGCGCACGTACCCTGTGTTCACGATCTCGAAGGGCCCCCGTTCAAGGGTGAGCCCCAAGGGGGTGGTGCGTTCGACGACGGCGCCCTGGCGGTCGATCCACGCGCTGACTGGCAGCCCATGCTCCATCCACCGGACACGCCACGCGCGGGTCGGATTGACCCCCGCGGGCACCCAGGCGCCCGTCGCGGGATCCACCACGGCGCTGTCCGCCACCGCAAGCGTGCTCTCCGCGCCCACCCGGAGTTCCAGCGACGTCACCCTGAGGTCCAGCGGATCGAGCACCGACAGCCTCGTGACGGCACGGGAGGCCAGGCCCCCGCGCGCGGCGAGCGCCAGCGGCACGGCGTCGACCAGGAGCACTCCCTCCGGAATCCTCACCTCGACGGTGTCGGAGGCCGTGATTCCGCGCCCGCTGATGACCACGGAGAGCAGCGTCGTGCTCGTCGCCGTGGCGTTGACCGTGACCTGCCCGGCCTCGCCGCTGGCGGTCGTCGTGAATTCCAGGAGGCGAAGCTGGCGGTCGTACAGCGCCTCGGTGGTGGTCATGAGCCGCCGCGGGACCAGCGGCAATGGGACATCCACGTCGGTCCGCGAGGTGATGCGGAGGCCGTCCGGGAGGGTGTCGGTGGTGATGGAGTAGAGCCCAACCTGGTCCGGCCCGGCGCGCATCGCGTAGAAGGTGCTGGTCGGCGGGAGCTGGACGGTCGAGGGGGACGCGGTGCCGCCCTCGGCCTCGGGCCCGTACTCGCGCACCACCAGCCAGCCGAGGGCGGCCAGCCACGCCAGGACGACCCCGGTTGCGAGGTTCTTCCGCTTCAGCGTCCTGCCCGCTGGATGGCGGCCTCGATGATGGCGCGTTCGTCCTCGCGATCAGCCACAATCTGGAGATGGATGTCCGGCCGGCCGCCGCGGCAGTGCTCCTCGAATGTGCCGGCCATCAGCTCGGCCGCGTCCGCGAGCCCGAGTTGCCCTGCGCCGGCGCCGATCGGCGGACTCGCGATGCGCGCAAGGCCGAACG
>DAOMFQ010000039.1:0-14015 GCA_035429905.1 Gemmatimonadales bacterium | reverse complement strand
CAGGACAGCAGACTTTGGATCTGCGAATGGTGGTTCGAATCCACCAGGGCCAATCGTCCCGCCGGCCGATCCTGTTGTCCCCGCACGAGTTGACTCACCCCGCTCGGCCCGGTTAGATTTGAGGGCTCTATGGCGCCGATTTCGCTCGAACGCAGCCAGATGTTGCTTCTCAGCGGGACGGCCAATCGGCCGCTCGCGGAAGAAGTGGCGCAGCATCTCGGCCAGCCGCTCTGCAAGGTGACCATCAAGCGGTTTGCGGACGGCGAAATCTTCGTCAAGATCGACGAAAACGTGCGCGGGCGGGATGTCTACATCATCCAGCCGACCAATCCGCCGGCCGACAACCTGATGGAGCTGCTGCTCCTCATGGACGCGGCCAAGCGGGCCAGCGCGGCGCGGGTCACGCCTGTCATCCCGTACTTCGGGTACGCACGACAGGACCGGAAGGACCAGCCGCGGGTTGCCATCAGCGCGCGGCTGATCGCCAACATGGTATCGATGGCCGGCGCCGACCGCGTGCTCGGCATGGACTTCCACCAGCACCAGATGCAGGGGTTCTTCGACCTGCCGGTGGACCACCTGTATGCGGCGCCGGCGTTCGTGAATCACTTCCGGCAGAAGCAGCTGCACGACCCGGTGGTGGTGGCGCCCGACGTCGGCTCGGCCAAGATGGCCCGCGGGTTCGCCAAGCGGCTGAACGCGACGCTCGCCATCATCGACAAGCGGCGGCCGTCGGCCAACATCGCGGAAGTCGTCAACGTCGTCGGCGAAGTGCACGACCGCGACTGCGTGATTCCGGACGACATGATCGACACCGCCGGCACGATGTCGGAGGCGGTGCACGCGCTGAAGCGGCTGGGGGCGCGGGACGTGTACTGCTGCGCCACGCACGCGCTGCTGTCGGGGCCGGCCGTGGAGCGCCTGACGGCGTCACCGGTCAAGGAAGTGGTGGTCACGAACACGATCAACATCCCGCCCGAGCGGCGGTTCAAGCAGTTGACGGTGCTTTCGATCGCGGGCCTCCTGGCCAAGGCGATCGGTTACACGCACAGCGACCAGTCGGTCAGTTCGCTGTTCGATTGAGGGCGCCGCCGCGGCGCCCATCACACAGAAGGATTGGACTATGGCAAACCAGGTGAATCTCGCGGCGGCCTCCCGCCGGCAGACCGGTACCGGCGCCGCACGGGCGCTTCGACGCTCCGGGCAGGTCCCGGCGGTCATCTACGGCCACGGGCGTGAGCCCGAGCCCCTCGCCATCGACGCGACGGTCCTCTCCCGGGTTCTCCCCGGCATGACGGCCAGCACGATCGTCGACGTCGAGGTGGACGGGCGGGCCCCGATCAAGGCGCTGATCCGCGAGGTCCAGCGGCACGCCCTCCGCTCCTCGACCATCATGCATCTCGACCTCTACGAGATCCACGCCGACGAGGAAGTGGATGTGCGCGTGGCCATCCACATCAACGGCGTGCCTGACGGCGTCCGGAACTTCGGCGGCGTGCTCGACTTCGTGAGCCGCGACGTGGAGATCCGGGTCCTTCCAGGCGACATCCCGGACCGCATCGAGGTGGACGTCACGTCCCTCGCCATCGGCCACTCGATCTTCGTGCGCGACCTCGTCATCACGAAGGGCGAGATCCTCAGCGACCCGAACGTGCCGGTTTGCACGGTTGTGGCGCCGCGGACCGAGGAAGTCGCGGCCCCGGTGGCCGAGGCCGCCCCGGCCGAGCCCGAGCTGATCCGCAAGCCGAAGGCCGAGGACGAGGAGAAGGCCGACGACAAGGACTGACGCCCTGCGCGCCATCCTCGGACTCGGCAACCCCGGTCCGGAATACGAACGAACCCGGCACAATGCCGGGTTCGTTCTTGCCGATCACCTGGCGCGACGCTGGGGGCTGGGCGGGTTCAAGCGGGCGGAGCGGGCGCGGGTCGCCGCCGGCCGGCGCGATGGCCTCGAGATTCGGCTGGTCAAACCCACTACCTACATGAATCGGAGCGGGGCGGCGCTTGCCCCGCTCCGTTCGCTTTCGGGATTCGACCCTGCGCGCCACCTGCTCGTGCTGTCCGACGACGTGGCCCTGCCGGCCGGCCGCTTCCGCCTGCGCGGCGCCGGCTCGGCGGGTGGGCACAACGGGCTCAAGAGCGTCGAGGGCGCCCTGCAGCGGCAGGATTACGCCCGGCTCCGCATCGGCGTCGGCCCCGTGCCGCCCGACGCCGGCGACCTGGCGGACTATGTACTGGACGCCTTCCCGCCCGAGGACTGGACGCTGCTGCAGGGGCTGCTCGACCCGATGGCCGAGGCCGTGGAATGCTGGCTGTCGGAGGGGATCGAGACCGCGATGAATCGATTCAACAAGTAGCGGGGGCTGCAAGGCGGCATCCCTTCCCCGCTTCCCCGCCGTCCGTTCACACCTTCCAGGTCTTTCCCTGCTTCAGGAGCGCGGCCACGTCCGTCGGCCCGGCGGACGACTGTCCGTACACCGCCGAGGTGTAGTCCTGCACCGGCGCGCAGTACAGGACGCCGATAGCCACCGGGGCGGGCGGCTCCAGCGCGGCAAGCATTCCTGCCAGCACGCGATTGGTCTCGTCGTGGACCAGGACGTCTTCCATCGACGCCCCGTCTTCGCCGACGGTCACCACCTCGAGCGCCAGCGCCGAGGAGTCGAGCCGGAGCCCCTGCTTCCGGTCCTTCCCGAAGAGCATCGGCTTGCCGTGCTCCACGTGCAACTGACGCTCGTCGGCCACGGCGCGGTCGGTGAACTCGTCGAACACCCCGTCGTTGAACACCAGGCAGTTCTGGAACACCTCCACGAACGAGGCGCCCCGGTGGGCGTGCGCCCGCTTGAGCGTATCCACCAGGGGCCCCTGCTGGGTGTCGATGCCCCGGGCCACGAACCGCGCTCCGGCACCGAGCGCAAAGGTAGCGGCGGAAAGCGGCCGCTCCAGCGACCCGAGCGGGGAGGTCGGGCTCTTCGTGCCCTGCCGCGAGGTGGGTGAGTACTGCCCCTTGGTGAGGCCGTAGATCTCGTTGTTGAACAGGATGATCTGCAGGTCCACGTTGCGCCGCAGGACATGCAGCATGTGATTGCCGCCGATGGACAGGCCGTCGCCGTCGCCAGTCATGACCCAGACGTCGAGCCCCGGGTTGGCCAGCTTGACCCCGGTGGCCACCGCCGGGGCGCGGCCGTGCACCGTGTGGAACCCGTAGGTGGACACATAGTACGGGAAGCGCGACGAACAGCCGATGCCGGACACGAAGACGGTGTTTTCCCGGCGCGCCCCGACGTCGGACAGCACCTTCTGCACCGCCTTCAGGATCGCGTAATCGCCGCATCCCGGACACCAGCGGACCTCCTGGTCCGAGGCGTAGTCCTTCGGCTGCAGCTTGACCGGCGCGGTGGTGGCGGTCATGCGGCACCTCCCTTCCCGTTGCCCCGTGTGCGCTCGCGAATGGCGTCGAGCACGGTGGACACCTTGAACGGCTTCCCGTTCACCTGGCTGAACCGTTCCGCGGGCAGCAGGTAGGCAGCACGCAGGAGCGTCACGAGCTGGCCGTTGTTCATTTCCGGCACCAGGATCCGGTCGAACCCCTGGAGGAGCTCGCCGAGATTCCGGGGGAAGGGCGCGATGTACCGCAGGTGGATGTGCGACACCCGCCGCCCCTCCGCGCGCGCCCGCTGCACCGCCATGTGGATCGGTCCAAACGTCGAGCCCCACCCCACCACCGCCAGTTCGCCGCGGGACTCGCCCTGCGAGACCGCCTGCTCCGGAATGTCAGCCGCGATCCCGGCGATCTTGCCGGCGCGGGTTTCGGTCATCAGCGCGTGGTTGTCGGGGTCGTACGAAATGTTGCCGGTCCCGTCCTTCCGCTCGATGCCGCCGATCCGGTGTTCCAGGCCCGGCGTCCCCGGCGCCACCCAGGGCCGCGCCAGGGTCTTGGGATCCCGGCCGTACGGCTGGAAGCCGGCGGGGTCGGTACGGAAGTTGACCGGGAACGCCGGCAACGTGGCGGCATCGGGAATTCGCCACGGCTCGGCGGCGTTGGCCAGGTAGCCGTCGGTCAGGAGGAACACCGGCGTCATGTACTTGGTGGCGAGCCGCACCGCCTCGATGGCCACCTCGAAGCAATCGGACGGGGTGGCCGCCGCGAGCACTGGAAGCGGTGAATCGCCGTTACGACCCAACACCGCCTGGAACAGGTCGGACTGTTCGGTCTTGGTCGGGAGACCGGTGGAGGGGCCCGCGCGCTGCGAGTCGATCACGATGAGCGGCAACTCGGTGGCGATGGCGAGGCCCAGCGCCTCGGTCTTGAGCGCGATGCCTGGCCCCGAGGAGGAGGTGACGCCCAGCGAGCCGGCGTAGGACGCCCCGATGGCGGCGCAGACCGCGGCGATCTCGTCTTCGGCCTGGAAGGTCACGACGCCATAGGACCGGAGCGTCGTGAGGACCTGCAACACCGGAGACGCCGGCGTGATGGGGTAGCCGGCAAACACCATCCGTTCGATGCCCGCCGCCTTGAGGCCCACCACCAGCCCCCACGCTACCGCCTCCGTCCCGCTGATGGTGCGGTAGGTGCCGGGTTCCGCCGGGGCCGGCCCGATCGTGACCGGCCGGAGGTAACCCGGCATGTCGGCGGTCTCGCCGAAGGCGTGGCCCGCGTTGAGCACCGCCACGTTGGCCGCGGCGATGGCGGGCTCGCCCTTGAACTTCTTCTCGAGCCAGTCAATGGTCGCCTGCCGATCGCGGCCATACATCCAGAGCACCAGGCCAAGCGCCCACATGTTGCGCGACCGCGCGGTCTGCTTCGAGGTGAGCCCCAGCCCCTCCACCGCCGCCTCGGTCAGCTTCCCGATGTCGAGCGGCAGCAACTGGAACTCCGACAGGCTGCCGTCCTCGAGCGGGTTCTTGGCGTACCCCGCCTTGAGGAGGTTTCGCTCGGTGAACGCGCCGGTGTCGACCACCAGCGTGCCGCCGGCACGCAGGTCCCTGATGTTCGTGGTGAGCGCGGCCGGGTTCATCGCCACCAGCATGTCGAGATCGTCGCCGGCGGTGGCCACCTCGGCCGAACCAAAGTGAATCTGGAACGCGGAGACCCCGAACGTGGTGCCGACCGGGGCCCGGATTTCGGCGGGGAAGTCGGGGAAGGTGGCGAGGTCGCTGCCGGCCAGCGCCGTCTCCATGGTAAATCGGGAGCCGGTGATCTGCATGCCATCGCCGGAATCGCCTGCAAAACGGACGACGGCTCGCTCGCGCACCTCGGGAGTACCTGCCGCGGCGGCCGTGCCAGGAACGCTGATCGTGGAGGACATCGGGCCCACCTTGCGTGTGGGAAACCTGCGCCTCCCAATTGTATCTACACGATGCCGTACGGCGCCAGCTTGCCGCTTCCCTTGGAGGGCGGCTCTGGCGATAATTCCGCGTGCTCAGACTCGGAATTATCGGCCTTCCCAACGTCGGCAAGTCGACGCTCTTCAACGCCTTGACGTCGGCGGGGGCGCTGGTGGCCAACTACCCCTTTGCCACCATCGAGCCCAATACCGGGGTCGTCCAGGTGCCGGACCCGAGGCTCGACGCGATCGCGGCGTTCGTGCGCCCGGAACGGGTGCTCCCCGCCACCGTCGAGTTTCTGGACATCGCGGGGCTCGTCAAGGGCGCCAGCCAGGGGGAGGGACTCGGCAATCAGTTCCTCGCGAACATCCGCGAAGTCGATGCCGTGGTGCACGTGGTCCGCTGCTTCGACAACGACGACATCCAGCACGTGATGGGCAGCGTCGACCCGGTCCGCGACCGCGAGATCATCAACATCGAGCTCGGACTCGCCGACCTTGCGTCGGTGGAAAAGCGGTTGGACAAGGCGGTGCGAACCGCCAAGTCCGGCGATGCGCAGGCCAAGGTGGAAGCCCGACTGCTGGAAGCGTTGCGGGCTGCGCTGGCGGCCGGGTTGCCGGCCCGCTCGGTGGTTCCCGCGCCAGAGGAAGCATCTGTGTTCCGCGGGTTCAACCTCCTGACGGCCAAGCCGGTGCTCTACGCGGCCAACGTCGGCGAGAGCGAGATCACCGCCGGGAACGCGCACGTGGCGGCGCTCCAGGCCGCGCTGGACCGGGACCGGGAGCCGGCGGAAATCGTCACCTTTTCCGCCCAGGTCGAGGCCGAGCTGGCGGAGCTGGCGCCAGAAGACCGCGCCGAGTTTCTCGAATCGCTGGGGCTCACCGAGTCAGGGCTCGACCGGCTGGCCCACGCGGCCTACCACCTGCTCGGGCTGCAGAGCTACTTCACCGCCGGCGAGAAGGAGGTCCGCGCCTGGACCATCCACAAGGGCGATCGCGCTCCGCAGGCGGCCGGCGTCATCCACTCCGACTTCGAGCACGGGTTCATCCGGGCGGAGACGGTGGCGTACGCCGAGTTCGTGCGGGTCGGGGGATGGAAGCCGGCCCGCGAACAGGGCCTGGCCCGGGCGGAGGGCAAGGAATACGTCGTGCAGGACGGCGACGTCATGTTGTTCCGATTCAACGTCTAGGAGAACGTATCCATGGCTAATCCCTTCGGTGCCGCCCAGGGGCGCACCAGCTTCGTCTCGGACGTCGAGAGCGCGCGGGTCGCCGCGTTCCTCCGGGGTGTCTACTGGTGGATGTTCGGCGGGCTCGGCGTCACCGCCCTGGTCGCGGTCGCCGTGGCCAGTTCCCCGGCCGCGGTCAACACGCTGGTCCGCACGCCGATTCTCTTCTTCGGGATCATCATCGCGGAGCTGATCCTGGTCGGGTATATGTCCGTGCGCGTGGCCAAGATGTCGCCCTCCACCGCCGGCACCCTGTTCCTGGCCTACTCGGCGCTGAATGGCGTCACCTTTTCCCTGATCCTGCTGGCCTACACCGGCGCCTCGGTGGCCAATGCCTTCTTCGTCACGGCGGGCATGTTCGGCGCCCTCGCCGTGTACGGCAGCGTCACCAAGCGCGACCTGAGCGGCATGGGTCGCTTCATGTTCATGGGGCTCGTCGGGCTGGTCATTGCGAGCGTGGTGAGCATCTTCTGGCGGAACGACGCGATGCAGTTCGTGATGGGCGTGGTGGGGGTGCTGGTCTTCTCGGGGCTCACCGCCTACGACACCCAACGGTTGCGGGCCATGGCACTGCAGCTTCAGGGGGAGCAGACCGGTTCCTACGCGGTGGTCGGCGCCCTGAGCCTCTACCTCAACTTCGTCAACCTCTTCCTGTCGCTGCTGCGCCTCTTCGGGCGCCGCGACTAGCGCTTCCTACCGGGCGGGCGCGGCGGCCAGCAGGGTGCCGCGCCAGCTCTCGCTCAACGCCGGGCACGCCGCCAGCCTGGCGCATTCCTCCCGCCGGTGGGCTCGTTCCGTCATCACCTCCGTCGCGACGACCACCGGCCACTGCGGAAAGGGCCGGTCCACCAGCGTCACCGGCATCCCCGCTTCGACCCAGCCCTCCGTCAGCACCCGAAGGTACCAGCCGTAGCGGTGCTGCTCGTGCACCAGCTTGACCATGTCCTTCCGGTGGAACCGGCGGTTGAGCGTGGCGCAGGGCTGCCTGGGCTGCGACACCTCCACCCGCGCCTGCCCGATGGCGAACCGGTCGCCGATGCAGACGTTGCGCTCGTCCGCGCCCTCGATGGTCAGGTTGTCGCCGAACCAGCCCGGCCCGACGTCGGCCCGCCCGAGCAACTCCCGCCAGGCCGGGTAGTGCCCGAACCCGTAGGCCAGCACCGCCTTGTCCACGCCACCGTGCACCGTGCGGTCGGCCTGCATGTCGCCGGCCACCCCCTGCCGGCCGGCCCAGACGGCGCCGGCCACCGGCTGCTTGGCGATGGCGCTGGTCCAGGGCCGGTCGAGCGAGTCCTCGGCGCCCTCGACGCCGTAGTCCCGGGGGATGCCGACCTGAATGGATCGGAGGATCATGCCGGAAGATAGCGACCTTTGACTCAAGTCCGCATCCCGGCTATACTTCGCCGCTCACAAATCTCCTCCTCGGCCCCACACCAGGGCCGGGGCAACTGTCCAAAGGAAGGTGTCATGACCCGTCAGTACGAAGCGGTCTATATCTTCGATTCTGCCCTCGAAGAGGCCGCAATCACGGAGCGCCTGGAGCGCTTCCATGCGCTGCTCGCCCGCCCCGAGGCCGAGGCGCCGCAGGTGTCCCATTGGGGCAAGCGGACGCTGGCCTACCCGATCAACCGCCACGAAACCGGTTACTACGTCATCGCCAAGCTCGAGACCTCGCCCGAGGCGCTCCCGGAATACGAGCGCGCCGTGAAGCTCGAGGCTGGCGTGCTCCGCTTCCTGATCGTGGTCAGCGAAGGCGCCCAGCCGGTGCCCGCCACCGCCGACAAGGGCGACGGGGAGGACGACGAATGAGGCGCCCACAGAAGACCTGCTCGATCTGTGAATCGGGCGTGCGCGTGGTCGATTTCAAGGACGAGCGGACCCTGTCGCGGTTCCTGTCGGAGCGTGGCAAGATCCTGCCCAGCCGGCTTTCGGGCACCTGCGCCCGGCACCAGCGTCAATTGAGCACCGCGATCAAGCGGGCGCGCGTGCTCGCGCTGCTGCCGTACCTGAAGGGCCACGGCGGCTGAGCGTGGCACAGGGGCGGCCCCCGGAGGGACAGGTGCTGTCCCTCAGGGCCCGCCTCGCGGTCGTGGGCTACGTGGCGATCACCTGGCCGATCATGACCGCGTTCCTCTTCGGACCGCTCGCCCTGCTGATCGCGGGCAGCCGGCCGCAGGGTCGACGGGCCTGGTTCTGGCTGGCCGCGCTCACGCTGTGGCTGGCCTTCTGGGCGGCCCAGCCGGGAAGCCTGCTGGAGGAGTTGGTGCGGGCCGCGGCAGTGCTGTCGGCGGGGGTCGGGGTGCTGATCCTGTTGCTCACGCCGGGGTCGGTGTCGGCCCGGGCGCTCCGGGCCACGGCCGGTGTGGTGATGGGTACCGCGGGACTGGCGGCGGTCGTCGGAATCCGCTGGCGCGACGTCGAGCTGGCCGTGGTGCAGCAGGGAGCGGCCGCGCAGCGCCTCGCCATGGAACTGTTGAGTCGCGGAAAGACCGCCCCGCCGCCGGACACCGTCGCCGCGCTCCAGGCCCTCGGCGAGGGGATGCGCACGATGGCGCCGTTCTTTCCCGGGGTCGTGGCGCTGCTGATCTTCGCGGGGCTCTGCCTCGCCGCCATGGTCGCCCCGCGGATTACCGGGCGGGCCGTGATGCCGTTGCCGGGCCGATTCGAGGAATTCCGGTTCAGCGACCAGCTGGTCTGGTTGGTCATTCTGGGCCTCGTGGGGCAGCTGTTCCTGGGGACCACCCCGGCGGCGGGCCCGGCCGCCAGCCTGCTGACGTTCGGCGTGGGGCTCTACGTCCTCCGCGGCTCGGCGGTGCTGGCGATGGCGCTCCAGTCGGCGCCCCGGATGTTCATCGTGTTGCTGATGGTGGGTGCACTGTTTCTCTTGCCGTTCGCGGTGGGCGGGCTCGCCCTCCTCGGCCTGGCTGATATCTGGCTCGACTTCCGGCGGCGCCTGGCGCCGCCGCCTTCCGGAGGGTAGGACCGATGATGGAAGTGATCCTGCGTGACGACATCAAGTCGCTCGGCAAGGCCGGCGAGCTGGTCCGGGTCAAGCCGGGCTACGCGCGCAACTACCTGCTGCCGCAGGGCCTCGCCTACGAGGCCACCGAGGGCAACAAGAAGCGCATCGTGGCCGAGACCAGGGCGCGGGCCGTGCGCCTCGCCGCGGAAAAGGACGCCGCCGTGGCGGCCGCCGCCGGCCTCTCCGCCGTGGCCCTCACCTTCGTGAAGAAGGCCGGGGAGGAAGGCAAGCTGTTCGGGTCCATCACGACCCAGGACATCGCCGAGGCGCTGGCGGCCCAGGGGCACACGGTGGACAAGCGCCGCGTGGAGCTGGGGCATCCGATCAAGACGCTGGGCGAGCACACCGTCATCGTCCGCCTCCATCCCGAGGTGCACGCCGACGTTCGCGTCACGGTCGCCGCGGAGTAGGGGCCGCCCCGCGATGGGCGTCGGCATTGCCTACATGGACGGGCCGCGGCTCGCCCGTTCGCTCTTCGCCGCCTCGGATTGGGTGGCCGCCGGTCGCGAGGAGATCAACCGCATCAACGTGTTCCCCGTCCCCGACGGGGACACCGGCACCAATTTCAGCCTGACCCTCCGCTCCGTCGCCGACGCCCTCCGGGCGCTCGGCGACGCGCCGCTTCCGGTGACGGCCACCACGATGGCCCGGGCCGCCGTGCTCGGCGCCCGCGGCAACTCCGGCATGATGCTGGCCCACTTCCTGATGGGCGTGGCCGAATCGCTGGGCGACAAGGAGTCCGCGACGCCGGCCCAGCTGGCCGCTGCCCTCACCGCCGGGGCCGACCGGCTCTACGGCGCCCTCGACGACCCCCGCGAAGGCACCATCCTGACCGTCGCCCGCGAAGCGGCCGCCGCCGCGGAACGCGCCGCGGCCAGTTCGCCGGACATCGCGGAGTTCATGCGCCGGATGTACGCGGAGGGCGAGGCCGCCCTGGCGCGCACCCCCGAGCTGATGGCAGTCCTGAAGGAGGCCGGCGTGGTGGACGCCGGCGGCATGGGCTTCATGCGGATGATCGAAGGCGTGGTCCGGTTCATCGACGGCGACCCGATCCTCGCCGCCGATCCGGGGTACACCGGTGAGTACACGATCCCGGCCGCCGAGATGCAGGTCGAGGCGGATCAGGACTACCAGTATTGCACCGAGGTGGTGGTGCGCGGTGAGCAGTTGCCGCCGGCGAACGAGGTCCGCGCGGCGCTTCGGGCGTTCGGCGGGTCGCTGGTGGTGGCCGTCATGAGCGACATCCTGCACGCCCATGTGCATACGAACACCCCGGATGCCGTCTTTACTTGTGCGTCCCGGTGGGGGACGCTGGAGAAGACCAAGGCCGAGGATATGCGGGCCCAGCACCGGGGCCTGCAGCATGGAGTCCAGAAGCAGGTGGGCGTCGTCACCGACAGCGCGTCCGACCTTCCCGACACGGTCCTCGACCGGCACGGGATCTCCCTCGTTCCACTCCAGGTCATCTTCGGCAACGAGACCCTGCGGGACCGGGTGGAGCTGAAGCCCGAGGAGTTCTACCGGCGGATGCGGTCCTCCGCGCAGCTCCCCTCCACCTCGCAGCCGACCGTGGCGGATTTCGTCCGGGTGTTCCGGGAAGCCCGGCACGAGGCGGAGCATGTGATCGCTGTCCTGGTGTCCTCGGGGCTTTCCGGCACCTTTCAATCGGGCGCTGCGGCGATCAAGGCCGGCGGGCTCACCAACGTCCGGCTGGTGGACAGCAAGTCGGCCTCGCTCGGCGGCGGCATGTTGGCCCTCCGGGCGGCGGAGCTGGCGGAGCAGGACTGGCCGGCCGAGGCGATCGCCAGGGAACTCGAGCGGGTGCGGGACCAGTCCGGCGTCTTCCTGACGGTCGACAAGTTCGACAACCTGCTGCGCAGCGGCCGGGTAACCAGGGGCAAGGCCTGGATCGGCGGCTTGCTGGACGTGAAGCCGATCCTGTCGCTCGACCGCGCAGGGCGGGTGGTGCCGGTGGACCGGGCGCGGGGCAAGGAGCAGCTGATCGGGAAGGTCCTGGCGCTGCTCGACGCCAAGCTGCAGCCCCGGCCCCAGCAGGTGCGGTTCGGCGTGGTGCACGCGGAGGCACCTGAGGTGGCGGAACGGGTACGGAACGCCCTGGTGGCGGCCTACCGGCCGCGGGACTGCTTCGTGGCGCTGGCCACCGGGGTGCTTGGCACCCACGTCGGGGAAGGGGCCTGGGCGATCTTCTACCAGGTGGAGGACGGCACACCGCCCGCGCCGCCCAATCCCCGGAGCCCGGAGTGACCCGGGGACCCTCGCTTCCCCCGTCCCTCCGCACCGCCATCCAGGCGGCCGACGACCTGAAGGCGCGCGAACTGGTCGTGCTCGACTTGCGGGGCCTGAATGATGCAGCGGATTTCTTCGTGGTGGGGTCCGGCACCTCGGATGCGCATGTCCGAGGCATCGCCCACGCGGTGCTCGACGCGCTGGCGCGGCACGGGCAGCACCCGCACCACGTCGAGGGCCTGCCCTCCGGCCGGTGGGTCCTGCTCGATTTCGTGGATTTCGTGGTGCACCTCTTTCACCCCGAGGCGCGGGCGTTCTACCAGCTCGAGCGCCTCTGGGACGATGCCCCGGCGCTCACCCCGCGCCCGTAACGTGCTCCGGACCCTCATGACCCTGCGGACACTCTGCCTGCTGGCCCTCGTCTCGACCGTGCCCACGGTCGCGTCGGCGCAGTATTTCGGCCAGAACCGGGTCATGTACACCACGTTCGATTTCGAGATCATCCACACGAAGCATTTCGACATCTATTTCTACCCGCGCGAACGGGAGGCATCGCTTGACGCGGCCCGGATGGCCGAACGGTCGTATGGCCGGCTCTCGACCCTCCTGAACCACCAGTTCATCGAGCGGAAGCCCATCATCCTCTACGCCTCCCACTCCGACTTCCAGCAGACCAACGCGTTGGGCGGCGACATCGGCGAGGCGACGGGCGGCGTGACGGACTTCATGAAGCACCGCGCCATCATGCCGTTCACCGGGGCGTACAAGGATTTCGACCACGTCCTGATGCACGAAATGGTGCACCAGTTCCAGTACGACACCTGGTCGCATGGCAAGGCGGGCTCCGGCGTCGCCACGATCATCCAGGTGAACCCGCCGCTCTGGTTTGCGGAAGGCATGGCGGAGTACCTGTCGCTCGGCGAAATCACCCCCGAGACGGCCATGTGGCTGCGCGACGCCGTCCTGCAAGGCAAGCTGCCGACGATCCAGCAGCTCACCTACGACCCCTACATCTTTCCCTACCGCTTCGGCCACGCACTCTGGGCCTACATCGGCATGCGCTGGGGCGACGAAGCGGTCGGCGCCATCCTGTCCGCCACGCTCGGGGGCGGCGGCGTCGAGGGAGCCTTCCAGCGGGTGCTCGGCATCACGCTGGCCCAGCTGTCCGTGCAGTGGCGCGACTGGGTTCAGACGACCTACCTCCCGGACGTTGCGGCCCGGCAGCTGGCCTCCGCGGTGGGGAAGCCGCTCCTGACCCAGGACATCTCCGGCGGTACGCTGCACGTGGCGCCGGCGCTCTCGCCGGATGGCAAGCAGATTGCCTACCTGAGCGAGCGCAACTTCTTCTTCATCGACTTCTACCTGGCCGACGGAGAGACTGGCAAGGTCATCAAGCGGCTCGCCAAGTCGGTGTTCGATGCCAATTACGAGACCTTCCGGTACCTGAGCTCGAGCGCCTCCTGGTCGCCGGACAGCAAGTACCTTGTCTTCGCCGCCAAGGCGAAGGACTACGACAACATCGTCGTGTTCGACCCGCGGCGGAGCAAGGCCGTGCGGCGCATTCACGTGCCCCTGAATGGCATCACGTCGCCGGTGTTCAGCCCCGACGGCAAGCAGCTGGCGTTCAGCGGGCAGAACGGAGGCATTTCCGACCTCTTCGTCGTCAACGTCGACGGGTCGGGCCTCCGTCAGCTGACCAACGACAAGTACGCCCAGCTCATGCCGGCGTGGTCTCCCGACGGGCACACCATCGCCTACGTGACCGACGAGGGCCCGGAAACGAACTTCACCGATCTCGCGTTCGGCAACCTGCGCGTGGCGCTGTTCGACGTCGATCTCGGGCGCCGGGAACTCCTGCCCCACATGGAATCGGGACGGAACATCAGCCCGCAGTGGGCACCGGACGGCAAGTCCTTCGCCTTCGTGTCCGACCGCACCGGCATCGCCAACATCTACATCTATGAGCTCGGCGGTGACATTTACCAGATCACCAACCTGTTCACCGGCGCCCAGTCGGCCACGCCGCTCTCCCCTGCCCTGAGCTGGGCGCGAGACGCCGACCGCCTGGCCTTCGTGTACTTCGAAAACCTCAACAATGACGTCTACACCATCCAGAATCCCCGCGGGCTGATGCGCGAGCCCTGGCGGCCCCCGGAGGCGCCTCCCGAGGCGGCCCCCGTGGCGGTCCGCACC
>DAOMFQ010000038.1:0-14063 GCA_035429905.1 Gemmatimonadales bacterium | reverse complement strand
CCAGCATGTCGATCCGGCCCTTGATCGGCATGGTCCACGCGTTGGTCGTGCCGGGCAGGCGGACCGCCGAGTCCATTTCCGTGACCAGCCGCTCGTACGTCATGCCGGGGCGCCACGCCGCCTCCGGCTTGAGCGTGATGGTTGTTTCGGTCATGTCGAGGCCCGCCGGATCGGTCGCGGTATTGGCTCGCCCCGCCTTACCCCAGACGTGGTCCACCTCGGGAAAGCTCTTGAGAATGCTGTCCTGAATCCGCAGTATCTCCCTTGCGCGGGCGACGCTGATGCCGGGCAGCGTCGTGGGCATGTACAGGATCGTGCCCTCGTTAAGCGGGGGCATGAACTCGCTCCCCAGACCCTTCCAGGGAATCCAGCTCAGCATGACCGCCATCACGGCCCCCGTCACCACGCCCCAGCGATGCCGCAGCACGAAGGCGATCATCGGCCGGTAGAGCCGGATCAGCACCCGGTTGACGGGGTTGGCGGTTTCCCGGTAGAGCCGGCCCCGGATGAAGAACCCCATGGTGACCGGCACGAGCGTGAGAGCCAGGAGGCTGGCTGCGGCCATCGCAAACGTCTTGGTGTAGGCCAGGGGCTCGAACAGCCGCCCCTCCTGGCCCTCAAGCGAGAAGACCGGAATGAACGAGACGGTGATGATCAGCAGGGAGAAAAACAGCGCCGGCCCGACCTCCCGGGCTGCGTCCCCGACGATCCGCCACCGCTCCCCGGGGCTGAGCATGCTGGTGCGGTAGGAAGCCTCCGTAGTCGGCTGGCCAGCGTCTCGCAGCTTCGCGTCCACCGCACGCTCGAGGTGCTTGTGCATATTCTCGATCATCACGATGGCGGCGTCGATCATGGCGCCGATGGCGATGGCGATGCCGCCCAGCGACATGATGTCGGCGCCGACGCCCACCCAGCGCATGGCGATAAACGCCATCAGGATCCCGATAGGGAGAGTGAGAATTGCGACCAAGGCCGATCGGGCGTGGACCAGAAACACGAGGCAGACCAGGGCCACGATCAGGCTTTCCTCGATCAGCTTTTCCCGCAGCGTCGCGATTGCCCGTTCGATCAGCTCGCTGCGGTCGTACACCGGCCGCACAACGACGCCTGGAGGCAGACCCGGCTGCACCTCGGCCAGCTTGGCCTTGACGCGCTGAATCGTGGTGAGTGCGTTTTGCCCGAATCGCATGACGACGATTGCGCCCACCGCGTCTCCCCGCCCGTCGAGATCGACGATGCCCCGCCGGACCGCTGGCCCGACGCTCACCCGGCCCAGCTCGGCGACTCGGATGGGCGTGCCGCTCAAGGTGGCGCCGACCACGACGTTCTCGATGTCGCTCAGGCCCTTGAGGTACCCCAGCCCGCGCACCATGTACTCGCGCTCCGTCAGCTCCACCACCATGGCGCCGACATCGGAGTTGGCGTTCTGGATGGCGGCCATCACCTCCGTGATCGGCACGCGGTACGCCAGCAGACGGGCCGGGTCAAGGTCGATCTGGTACTGCTTCTCGAACCCCCCGACGGTGGCCACCTCGGACACCCCAGGGACCGCCGTGAGCGCATAGCGCAGGTTCCAATCCTGCAGGCTGCGCAATTCGGCCAAGGTCATCCGTCCGGTCGTGTCTTCAAGACTGTACTGGAACACCCAGCCAAGGCCGGTCGCGTCGGGACCGAGGGTGGGCGTGACCTTCGCCGGGAGCTTCCCCGTGAGCCCGTTGAGGTACTCCAGCACCCGGGAACGGGCCCAGTACAGGTCGGTACCGTCCTCGAAAATCACGTACACGAACGAGATGCCGAAGAACGAATAGCCGCGGACCACGCGCGCGCCCGGCACCTTGAGCATCTCGGCGGCGATCGGATAGGTGACCTGGTCCTCCACGATGCGGGGCGCCTGCTCGCTGAACTCGGCCTGGACGATGACCTGCACGTCGCTCAGGTCGGGCAGCGCCTCGAGTGGGGTCGCGCGCAGCGCGTAGACGCCACCGATGATCGCCGCCGCGGTGAAGAGCAGCACGATGGCGCGGTTCTGCAGCGACCAGTCAATGATTCGAGTGAGCATCGGCCCCTCCCGTCGGCGACGCCGGCGTATCCGCCTTCGCTGGCGGTGCGGGCATCTCCATGCCCGGCATGGCGCTCATCGCGGTGTCCCCAGGGACCTGTTGGTTCTTCCGCGGCGGCGTGGGGGAGGACCGAGGAGCCGGTCCCGTAGTCGGCGCCTTCAAGTCCATGCCCGGCATGTTGCCCATGCCACCGAGTGCCGCACCCAGATTCGATTCCGCGTCGAGGAGGAAGGTGCCCGAGGCCACGACCTGCTCGCCCTTAGCGAGTCCGCTGAGGATCTCGATCCGGTCGTCGGTCGTGGTTCCCAGCGTGACATCGCGCGGCGTAAGCATCCCGTCCGCATCCTTGACGAACACCAGATTCCGCTCGCCGGTCGCGAGGACAGCCGACCGGGGCACACTGAGCCCCGGCCGCGCTCCCGCGCGGAACCGGATCGTCGCGTACATGCCAGGTTTGAGCGTCAGGTCACCGTTGGGAAGTTCCACCCGGATCCGGCCGGTGCGGGTTTCGGGATTGAGCGTGGGATAGACGTAGGTGATCCGGCCGTTGCGTTGTGTGCCCGGCAACGCGGGGAACTCGGCTGTCACCTCGACGCCAAGCCGGGCTGCGGGAAGGTCGGGCTCGAACACCTCGCCCTCCAACCAGACCCGACTGAGATCCGCGATCTTGAAGAGCGGCTCGCCGGCCATGATGCGCTGACCGACCAGCACCAGCTTGTCAATCACGATGCCGTTGACCGGGGACACGAAGCCGACCGACTTCCGGACCTGCCCACCCTGCTCGATGGCCGCGATGACGTCCGGGGGGACGTCCCAGTATGCCAGGCGACGTCGGGCCGCCTGCAACAGCTCGTCGGCACCCGCCCGAGCCGACGGGGTCCCCGCACCGACTTCGGACGCGAGGCGGTGCGCAATCAACAGATCCTGCTGTGCGCTCACCAGCATCGGCGAATACAACTCCAGCAGGGGGTCGCCCTTTCGCACAGGCTGACCCGTGATGTTCACAAACAGCTGTTCCACCCAGCCGTCCACCTTGAGGGCGACGGTGGCGACGCGCGTCTCATCGTAGGAAACCTGGGCCACGGTGCGGACCTCACGCGCCATGGACCCAACCGTCACTTCGGCGAAGGTCACCCCGATGCGGTCCGCCTCCTCCGCGGAGAGCCAGACGGGTTGGGCGCCCTCGGCGGCGGCCGTGGCGTGGTTGGCGTGGCCCGTCGCGGCGTTGTCCGCGGGCTTCCGCGTCAGGAAGTAGGTGACCGCCGCCGTGGCGACCAGCGCCGTCACCAGCACGATGATGCGCAGCCGTCTCTTCCCGAGCGGACGCAGGACGGGTTCGAATGGCGAGTCGGTCATTGAGCATCTCCTGGCGCGGTGAGGTCGGGATCGGGCGTCGAGACGACGAGCGGCTTCGCGGTGACCATCTCGAGTTCGGCCAAGGCCTGCCCCTCCTGGGCGTCGAGGCGATGGACTTCCGTGCGGTACCCGTAAACCGTCATGAACGCATCGAGGAAGGTCATGAAATTGACGCTGCCGACCTGATAGGCGGCCCGGGCCGAGGCGACGGTGGCTTCCGCCTGCGGCAGCAGACTGCGCTCGTACAGCGCATGGAGTTCACGGGCGCGTCGGATCTCGGCCACCAACTCCCCCACCCGACCCCGGGTGTCGGCGCGCATCGCCGCGAGATCGTCCTCGGCCATCCGGCGCATTGCAGCGGTCTCGTCTCGCATCCTGAGCTGCCGGCTCCCCGCCCAGATCGGCACCGACGCGCCGAGCATAATGCTCAGCATCTTGTCGGTGCCGCCCCCCGACATCGGCTGCCACCCGTAGATCACACCGACCTCCAGGTCTGGCCAGATCTCGCGGCGCGCAAGCTGTTCGGCGGTGGTTGCGGCACGCACCTGGTCGGCCCCCGCCAGGAGCATTCCCCGGGAGGCCAGGGCCAGGGCGGTGAGCGAGTCAACGGACGGAATGGACTCGGGGAACAGCGGCAACACGGGAGCGCCCGTCGGAGCGTCAGGGGGGCGATTGAGAACGGTATTGAGGCGGACTGCCATGGTCCGACGCATGGCCGACATCTCGGCGATCTGGCCGGTCATCCGGCCGATCTCGAGCTGCGCGCGTAGGACGTCGGCTTGTTGCGCCTCCCCAACGGCGTACATCTCGTTGACAGTCAGCGATACGGCTTCGAGCAGGCGAAGGGTTTCGCGCATCACCGCCAGGGTGGCGTCGGCCCGGTAAAGATCGTAGAACGCCATGGCCGCACGGGACCGCTGCTCCCAGATGGATTCTCCCACCTGGGCCTGTCCGGCGTCGGCCCGGAATTGCGCCACGTCCCCCGCCAGACCGAGCTTGCCGGTGCCCGGGATCGGAAACATCTGCGTGAGTTGCACCTGGTTCATGCCCAGGGGATCCTGCAACTCGAATCCGGGGAGCTCCCGGTTCATGGTGGCGAACTGCAGCCGGGGGTCGGGCAGTCGCCGGGTGCCAGGCACGCGCGCCAGCGCCGCATCCGCCGCCGCGCGGGTAGCCCCAATCCTCGGATTGAGGCTGTCCACCGCCCTGTAGAGCGCGTCAATCGTCAACGAATCAGACGCAGCTTGGGCGGGCAGGGGCGTGGCGAGGACCCCGCTCACGAGAACGGACCGGAGCGCACGCTGCACGGCCCGTGTCGGCCACGCGGCGCGACGCCCCTGGGAGGGCGATCGCAGCTTCATTTCCTGATCCTGGTTCGTGTGGTGCCGCGTGCGCCACATAGCGCAGCGACCAAATCACCAACGACGGAAGGTCAGGCGATGGGAGGGGGAGTGTCCGGCGGAATCAGTACGGAAAGCGGGGCCGAGAGCGTCTGAATCGGAGGCAGCGTGAAGAACTGCCCGCCGGCGATGCCCAAAATAACGACGGAAACCACGCCGCAGGCCGCGCAACCAGCCATGGCGAGGCAACCACCTGAAGAATGACTGTGTGCGGGATTCCGTGGGCCGGGTGCGCACGGAACAGCGGGAGCCGAGGTCCCGGGGGCATCGTGGGTCGCGTGGCTCGACGCGTCCGCCGCGGCGGTGGACTGATCCGAGACACAAACGGGTCCGCTGCCGAGAGCGGCGTACTGCACCGCCATCAGCGTAAGGGCTCCGGAGACCACCCTGCGCCAGTTCATGTATGCAAGGTAGGCCAGTGCGCCGTGAATTGCCAGTGAAGGGGTCGTGAAGATCTCCAAGCTGCCTCGGCGGCATGCCAGCGCAGAGCCCGCAACCTTCCGGAAACGGGGCGCGTCCGGTACCATCAGGCATCTACGGACGCCCCCCTGGCGACTGCGCCCGACCCGAAGAACCTTCCACCAGAGCACACGCCCCATGCTGATGACCCTCGCAGCCTGCCTTGTCGGTGCCACGATGAGCGCCACGGTGATTCGGCCGGCCACAAGGCCTGACCCCGATTCCGCGGCGATTCTGGCCACGGTGGCCGCGTTTCACGCCGCATTGTCCTCGGGCGACTCGGCAGCCGCCTTGGGCCTGCTGGCGCCCGATGTCGTCATCCTCGAGGCCGGTGAGTTGGAGACCCGCGCAGAATACGCGGCGCATCACCTTGGCGCCGACATCGAGTTCAGCAAGGCGGTTCCAAGCCAGCAGGTCACCACGGTGCAGCACCACGAGGGGGCCGTGGCGTGGGTGGCCACAACCAGCACCGCCCGGGGCACCTTTCGAGGCCGCCCGATTGCCTCCCAAGGGGCGGAGCTGATGGTCTTGAGTCGCACGGAAGCGGGGTGGCGCATCCGGGCCATCCACTGGTCATCGCGACGCCTGTAGGGGGCCCTATGTCAGCCAACCAGCCAAGCCACCAGGACCAAACACACGGCCAGTCGGCAGCGCCCGGCCTACCTGAAGCCTATCGTCGTGCGCGCGCAGCGGCCCAGCCCGACGCCGGGTGAACCGTCATCTCGCTCGATCTCGATGCGCGCGAGACCGACTGGACCATTGCGCCGGGGAACTGGATGTACCATTGCCACATCCTCGAGCATCACGCCGGCGGGATGATGGCCCATTTCGAGGTCGTGCCCTGACGAGGGCGCGGGTCTCGCAACTCGCCCAAGCACAAACCCCGCCCAGGCCTCTCGGCCCAAGCGGGGTCAGCAGTTGCGGTACAGTGGGCCTGGGAGGAGTTGAACCTCCGACCTCACGCTTATCAGGCGTGCGCTCTAACCACCTGAGCTACAGGCCCTCGCGGGCGGAGGCCAGAGTCGGCCGGCCCGGGGAGGCGGTAGGATAACGGCGCCGCAGGGCCGGCGCAACGTGGCCGGCCCAGGAGCCGCTACTCGTCCCAGCCACCCCGCTTGCGGCGCGGGCGGACATCCTCGTCCTCTTCGACGTCGAATTCCTCGTCCTCGACGTCACCCTCCTCCGCGTCCTCGTCGTCATCCAGTTCGTCGTCGAGCTCGTCCTCGTCTTCCTCTTCCTCGAAGCTGAAGCCGTCGTCCTCGAACTCGTCCGCGTCTTCGTCAAATCGCCGCCGCAAGGTTACGGGTGCGGTCGACGTCTCCCAGGCCCACATGGTCCCCTCCGGCGAAAAGTGATCCCGCGGTACTGCCCCCAACTCAGGACGCATCCGCCACGCGATTGGCGGCGCGGCTGGCGCGCTTCCGGTCGATCGCCGAGAGGTCCCGCTTGCGCAGCCGGACCGTCTTGGGCGTGACCTCGATGAGCTCGTCTTCCTCGATGTACTCGAGCCCGTACTCCAGGGTGATGTCGCGCGGCGGCTCCAGGACGATGTTGTCGTCGGTGGCCGTGGTGCGCATGTTCGACAGCTTCTTTTCCTTGGTGACGTTCACGTCGAGGTCGCCCGGACGGCTGTTCTCGCCCGCGATCATCCCCTCATACACCTGCTGGCCCGGGGCCACGAACATCTGGGCCCGCTCCTGCAGGTTGCCCAGCGCGAACGCCACTACGCTGCCCTCGCGGTCCGCCACCAGCACCCCGCGCTTCCGGCCCGCCAGCGGCCCGGCCCAGGGCCCGTAGTCCAGGAACCGGTGGTGGATGAGCCCGGTGCCGCGCGTGTCGGTCAGGAACTCCGAGCGGTACCCGAAGAGCCCGCGCGCCGGGATGCGGAACGCCATCCGGACCATTCCCTGCCCTGGGTTCTTCATCTCGAGCATTTCACTCCGCCGGGGCCCGAGCTTCTCGATGACCGCACCCATGTACTCCTCGGGCACGTCGATCATGAGCTCCTCGTACGGCTCCTGCCGCTCGCCGTTGGGGCCGACCTTCGTGATGACCCGCGGCCGCGACACCTGGAACTCGAAGCCCTCGCGGCGCATCGTCTCCATCAGGATGGCCAGGTGGAGCTCGCCGCGGCCCGACACCGTATGCGTGTCCGGGCTCTCGGTCGGCTCGACCTTGAGCGCCACGTTGCGCTCCAGCTCCTTGAAGAGCCGGTCGCGCACCTGGCGGCTGGTGACGAACTTGCCCTCGCGGCCGGCGAAGGGGCTGTTGTTGACGATGAAGTCCACCGAGATGGTGGGCTCCTCGACCGCAATCCCCTCCATCCGCTCGAGCCGGTCCGGCGTGGTCACCGTCCGTCCGATCTCGATGCCCTCCAGCCCGGCCAGCACCACGATGTCGCCGGCCACCGCCTCCTGGACCTCGACCCGGTGCAGCCCGTCGAAGGTGTAGAGCTTGGTGATGCGGCTCCGCTCGACCGCTTCCTCCGGCCCGACGATGCCGGGCGCGCCCATCGGGAGCAACGCCACCTGGTCGCCCACCTTCAGGGTGCCCCGCTCGATCCGCCCGATCCCCATCCGGCCGAGAAAGGTGGTGAAGTCGAGGGTGGAGATCAGCATCTGGAACGGGCCGCTTGCGTCGCTCTTGGGCGGCGGCACGTAGGCCAGGATCGCGTCGAACAGCGGCGCCAGGTCGGGCCCCGGCTGCTCGAGCTCGGTGGTGGCGGTGCCGTGGCGGCTCGACGTGTAGAGGAACGGCGCGTCGAGCTGCTCGTGGCTGGCCTCGAGGTCGATGAAGAGCCCGAGCACCTCGTCGTGCACCCGGAGCGGCTCCGCATCCGGCCGGTCGATCTTGTTGATGGCCACGATCGGCCGGAGGCCCAGCGCCAGCGCCTTGCGGGTGACGAACCGCGTCTGCGGCATCGGCCCCTCGGCGGCGTCCACCAGGATCAGCACCCCGTCCACCATCCGCAGGATGCGCTCGACCTCGCCCCCGAAGTCGGCGTGCCCGGGCGTGTCGACGATGTTGATCTTGACGCCCTTCCAGCGGACCGCCGTGTTCTTGGCCAGGATCGTGATGCCCCGCTCGCGCTCGAGCGGGTTGGAATCCATGACGCGCTCGTCCACCTGCTGGTTGGCCCGGAAGGCCCCCGCCTGGCGAAGCATCTGGTCCACCAGGGTCGTCTTGCCGTGGTCGACGTGCGCGATGATGGCGATGTTGCGAATCTGCTCAGTACCAGCCATTGGCCCCTGCACTTCGTGCGAGACTGCCCACCCGGCCTCCGACCCCCCCCAACTGGCGGCATATATAGTGGAGTCCCGGGGTGGGAGCAATGGTCCCGAGCCCCCGGCCCCGCTACCTTGCCCCCATGGATCCGACCGCCGTCCCCGCCATCGGCCCCGGCCTCCTGGCCGTGGTCCTCCTGGTCCTCGCCAATGCCTTCTTTGTTGCCGCCGAATTCGCCCTGGTCGGGGCCCGCCGCACCCGTCTCGACGAGATGGCCCAGGCCGGGGACGGCAAGGCGGTCCTCGCTCGCCGGGCGGTGAAGTCGCTCGACCGCTACATCTCCGCCACCCAGCTCGGCATTACCCTCGCCTCACTCGGCCTCGGCTGGATTGGGAAGCCCGCGCTGGCCGGGCTGCTGGACGGCCTGTTCGCCTTCCTGCCCGCGGAGGCGGCCTCCTGGACCACCCACGCCGTCTCCGCCGCCACCGCCTTCGCCATCATCACGGCGCTCCACATTGTGCTCGGCGAGCTGGTGCCGAAATCCCTCGCCCTGCTCTACCCGGAGGACATCAGCCGGTGGGTGGCCGGCCCCCTGATCGGCTTCGGCTGGCTGATGGCCGGCCCCATTTCCCTCCTCAACGGCACCGCCAACGGCCTCCTCCGGCTGGTGAAGGTCCGCCCCCGCGGCGACCACGAGCGCCTGCACTCCCCGGAAGAGATCCGGATGCTGGTCGAGCAGAGCCAGGAAGGCGGCTCGATGGGCGACCAGGACGCCCGCCTCCTCGAGGGGGTGTTCGAGTTCAGCGAGAAGACCGCCGAAGAGGTGATGACCCCCCGCACCCAGATCGTCGCGCTCGCCGCCGACCTCCCGGTGACCGCCGCCGCCGACGTCATCGCCGGCGCGGGCCGCTCGCGCTACCCGGTGTACGTGTCCGGGCTCGACGAAATCGTCGGCGTGGCGCTGGCCAAGGACGTCCTGAAGGCGCTCCGCGCCGACCCCACGACCACAGTCGGCAGCATCCGCCGGGAGCCGCTCTTCGTGCCAGGCACCCGCGAAGTGGAAGACGTGCTGACCGACATGAAGCGACTCAAGACCCACCTCGCCGTGGTGCTCGACGAGTACGGCGGCACCGCGGGGCTGGTGACGATGGAGGACCTGCTGGAGGAAATCGTCGGCCCGATCTATGACGAACACGACCGGCCGGAAGCCACACCGGCGCCCAGCGCGGGGACGCCCAGCCTCGACGGCTCGATGACGCTCTCGGAGTTCAACGCCGCCACGGACGCGGAGCTGGACGACCGGGACTACACGACGCTGGGAGGGTTCCTGTTCGGCGAGCTGGGGCGGCTGCCGCGGGTCGGCGATCGAGTGGTGGTGGGGCCGAGGACGTTCGAGATCGTGTCGATGGAGGGGCGGAGGGTGAAGGAGGTGCGGGTCATCACGGAAGCGGCCAAGGAGAAAAAGGACTAAGGACTTGGAGGGGTCCTCTTTCTCCTTCCTCCGAGTTTCGCTGCCATCTCCAACGCCGCCCGCATGCTCGATGGGTCGGCCCTGCCTGTCCCGGCGATATCGAACGCCGTTCCATGGTCGGGACTGGTCCGCGGGAAGGGCAGCCCCAGCGTCACGTTCACCGCGTGACCGAACGACGCCACCTTGATTGCGGTCAACCCCACGTCGTGATAGGGCGCCAGCACGGCGTCGAACTCCCCCCGCATCGCCCGGACGAACACGGTATCGGCAGGCAACGGCCCCGCCGCCCCCAGCGCCTCCGCCGCGGGGCGGAGGACGCGTTCGTCCTCGTCGCCGAAGAGGCCCCCTTCGCCGGCGTGCGGGTTGAGGGCGCAGACTGCCAGTCTCGGGCTCGTGATGCCGAACCAGTCCCGCAGTCCTTCCCGCGTCACCCGACCTGCGCGGACCACGCGGTCCTGGGTGATGAGCGCGGGCACGTCCCGGAGGGCCACGTGGGTGGTGACCAGCACCACTCGGAGCCGGTCCGAGGCCAGCATCATGGCCACGTCGGCGCCGCCCGCGATCTCCGCCAGCCACTCGGTGTGGCCCGGCCAGCGGAACCCGGCCTGGTGCAACGCGTGCTTGTGGATCGGGGCGGTCACGATCGCGTCCACCGCCCCCGACAGGGCCAGGGCCGCCGCCCGCTCGATCGCGTGCCCCGCGAGCCGCCCGGCCTGGATGACGCGCGAAGGGCCCGGCGCCGCGGGAAGGTGTTCCCCGGACCCCAGGCCCCACGAGCCGACGGCAATGCGCTGGTCGGCCTGCACGGCGTCGATCTGGTCGTCGGCGCCGATGACGATAACCTCGGCGTCGAGGGGCGCGTCGAGGGCCCGGGCGACAACCTCCGGCCCGATCCCGCGTGGATCGCCGAGCGTCACGGCGATCCGGGGCCTCACGGTCCGCGCACCTCGACGTACGCCGACTTGCGGAGCTGCTGCACGTAGCGCTGTTCGGCGAGCTGCTTGCCCAGCACGGCCCGGATCTGGTCGCGGACGTCCTCGTAGGACACCTCGCCCTCGGCCGTGCGACCGGTCACGTAGGCCACCGCATACTTGCTCCGGTTGTTGGGTGCCTCGAGCACGAACGGCGGCGTGACGGTGCCGGAGTCGGCAGTGGCGAGGGCGGCCTGGTAGGCGGGCGGCAACTGGGCGAGGGCGACCTGGGTTGCCTCGCGTTCCTCCGCATAGTCGTGATCGGCCCGCTGCAACGAGTCGATCGAGGCACCGCGGCGGAGCGCCGCCGCCACGGTGTCGGCCCGTTCCCGCGCCACCGCGGCATCCGCCTCGGTGACCGCCGGCATGATCAGGATGTGGCGGACGTCAATTTCGGCGGGCTGGGCGCGCTGCACCTGGATGATATGGTATCCAAACGGCGTTTCGACGGGGTTGGAAATCACGCCGACCTTCAGCGCGAACGCCGCCTTCTCGAATTCCGGTGCCAGGGGGGGACCGCGCCGGAGCCAGCCCAGCGATCCCCCCTGTTCACGGGATCCCGGATCCATGCTGAACCGCCGGGCCGCGGTGGCGAAGTCCGCCCCCTGCCGAAGCGCCGAGGCGATCGAGTCGGCCAGCAGCAGCGCCCGCGCCTTGGCGGCGGAATCCGCCCGCGGGGCGACCACGATCTGGCGGAACGAGATGGTGGCGGGCCGCTTGCCGAGCGCAGCCTTCCGCGTGTTGTAGAACTCCCGCATCTGGGCTTCGGTCGGCGCCACCGCCTTGAGCTTGTTCTGGTCTCTCAGCGAGGCCATCAGCGCTTCCTGCAGGGCCCCACGGCGCTGCTGCTCCATGAGCCAGCGGCGGTACTCTTCCGGCGTGCCGAAGCCCGCCTTCCTGAGCTCGTTCCGGTAATCCACCTCGCTCGTGAAGCCCGCGCGGACCCGCTTGATCTGCGCTTCCACCCGGGCCACCACCTCCTGGTCCGTGACCTTGATGGTGGTGTCGCGCAATGCTTCCTGGACCAGCAGCTCCTGGTTGATCAGGTCGTTCAGCACCTGCAGCCGGAGCGCCTGCATGGCCGCGCTGTCGCCTTCGGGGACCTTGACCCCCTGGGCCTGGCGCGAGAACAGGTCTTCGTCCACTTGCGAGGCCAGGATCGGCTTGTTGCCGACCACGCCGACAACCCGGTCCACCATGATGGACGGCGCCGGGGCGACCGCCTGGGCGCCTGCCCGGGCAACCGCCCCAACGGTCAGCACCACCACGAGAAACCGAAGTCGCATTACGGCTGGCTGGCAGGTGGCGCGCTGGCGGGTGGCGCACCTGCGGGCGGCCCGCTGACGGGCGGCGGCCCCGCACTCGGACGGAGTGCCCCGGTCGAATCGCCGCCGGCGGCGGTCAGCGCCTGGGCCGCGGCCGCGATCTCCACCGCGCGGGCGATGCCGGCCGGGCTGATCTTGGCGCCCTCCTGCTCCCGGAGCACCTGCGCCAGGGCGCCGGGCAGCGGCCGGAGACGAGCCGTCTGCGCAAAGACCGCATCGAAGAAGGTGTCGACGCGGAGCTGCGCCAGCTTCTGCCGCTCGGCCAGCGCGACGCTGGAGTCGGTCACTTCGGCTCCCAGCCCGATGGTCATCTTCAGCGTGTCCACGGCGCCCTGGTAGCTGGCTTCCATGGCTTGCCACTGATCGGGCGGGAGGGTGATGCCGGCGGAATCGGCCTGGTGGAGCAGGAGCTGGTTGGTGGCCAGGGCCTTGGCGAACTGGGTCAGCTGCTCGTCGCTCGCGTCCTTGACCTGGGCCCCGAACTGCGGCGGCAGGGCGCCGAGCCAGCGCAGGTAGTCGGCGACCGTGAGGCTGCCGCCCTTGTACTTGGCAATCGCCTTCCTGGACTTGTACATGCCAGCCTTGTCTTCGAGGCTGGTGCGCATGAGCGTCGGGGCGTCCTCGCTCACGACCAGGTTGTACTGCACCGACAGGCTGTCCATGTAGATGCTGTCGAGCCGCCGAGTCGCGTCCTGGGCCAGGAAGGCCAGGATCCGCTCGCGCGATTCATCCATCGTGGGGCGCCGGATGATGTGGTAGCCGAAGGGCGTCTCCACCACGCCGGTCATCTGGCCGGGCGCCAGTCGCCAGGCGGCGGAATCGAACGCGGTCACGTAGGCGCCCTTCTTGGCCGGCGGCAGCCAGCCGCCGTCCCGCTTGCTGCCCGGGTCGTCCGAGAGCTGGGAGGCGAGCAGGGCGAAGTTGGCGCCCTGCTGGAGCTGCGCGAGCGCCAGCTGGGCCTTCTTCTTCGCGGCGGCGCGATCCGCCGGCGCGGCGGTGGCCTGCACCCCGAAGAGGATATGCTGAAGCGCACGTGCCGTGTCGGCCAGGAACGCGCTGTCGGCCGAGCCGGCCGGTGCCGTCCCGCGCCGCGCCGCGAGGGTGTCGTACCAGACGGCCCCCTTGGCCTCCGCCACCTGGGGCCAGAGCACCTTGGCCACGGTGGCCGAGTCGGTGCCCAGCTTGTTCATGGCAACCGTCTGGGCGAAGAGCGTGTATTCGCTCCAGACGTTGGCGATGAACTCCGCCGTCTCGGCGGTCATCTGGGCGCCCTTGGCCTTGCCCATCATGGCCGCCAGGGCCTCGGCCGTCAGGTCCTGGCCCGCGGCGGTGGCGGCCACATCGGCGTGCGCCGAGAAGAGGTCACCAAGGTTCGAGCAACCGGCCGCGACCAGCACGCTGGCTGCCAACACGATCCTGCGCATGAAATCTCCAGTTTGGAAGGTCATCTGGGGCCGCTAGGCCCGTACCATTTCGAGGGCGCGCACCAGCGCGGGCAGCAGGGCCTCGCCGCCGAGGCGCGTCAGGCGCAGCGAGAGCGGCACGGTGCGCCGCACGTCGGCCGCGAGCTGGACGTCGTCGAGTGCCACGGCCAGGCCGGCCATCCGCGGCGCCGTACCGGCGCGGAACGTGAGGCGCGCCTCGTCGCCGCGCACCACGATGTGCTGCAAACCGAGACGGGCGCCCACCACGCGCAGCCGACTCAGGTGCAGCAGCGTTTCCGCCTCGGGTGGCAGCGGTCCGAAGCGCTCCCGCAATTCCACGCCAAGCTGTTGAATGTCGCCAGATGACGCCGC
>DAOMFQ010000037.1:0-14310 GCA_035429905.1 Gemmatimonadales bacterium | reverse complement strand
ACGGCGCGGCCGGTGTAGGTGTCAGCGATCGAGGAGCTGTCGGGCGATACGGACGTCATCCCAGGTCGGCTTCTTCCAATTCGGGTTGCGGAGCAGTGCGGCAGGATGGTAGGTGACGACCAGCGGAATGCCCCAGAAGCTGTGGACCGCCCCGCGCAGGTTGCCGAGACTCTGCCGGACGCCCAGGAGCCCTTCCGCCGCGGTGGCGCCGAGCGCCACGAGCACCTTCGGACGGACCAGCTGGACCTGGCGGTGGAGGTACGGAAGGCACGCGGCGGACTCGTCGGGCAACGGCTTCCGGTTCTGCGGCGGCCGGCACTTCACGATATTGGCAATGAATACACTCTCCCGCGGAATCCCGATAGAGCCGAGGATTTGCGTGAGCAGCTCGCCGGCGGCACCCACGAACGGTCGTCCGGTTTCGTCTTCGGTGGCGCCCGGCCCCTCGCCCACCAGCATCAGCCTTGCAGTCGAGCTCCCTTCGCCGGGCACCGTCTTGTTCCGGCCCTTCGAGAGCCCGCACAGGGTGCACGCCGCGATCCGCGCGGCCACCGCCTCGAGCGACTCCAGGCTGTCCAGCGTGGGGCCGAGGAGCTCCGCGACAGGCCGCTCGATGACAAGCCCGGGCCCTGGAATGGGGGGAGCACCCTTTTGCCAGGCAACAACGGCGGATACGCGGGGAGGCGGGGAGGGTTGTTCCGTGCGATCGGCGCCCTTCGGGGCTGCTTCCCCGCTTCCCCGCCTCTCCGCCTCGGCAACGTAGATCTCCGCACCCCCGAGCTCCGCCTGTTGCCGAAGGTACTGCTGCCACTTGTCAGCCAAGGCGTTCCTCCACGGCATCGAGGATGGCCTCGGCCACCTCGCGCTTGGAGGCCAGGGGCACCACGCGCGCGTTGCCGTCGCGGTCGAGGATGGCCACACGGTTGGTGTCCACGTCGAACCCCGCGCCCGGCTCCAGCGCGTCGTTCACCACCATGAGGTCGAGCGCCTTGCTCTGCAGCTTGGCACGCGCCTTCTGGATGGCGTCACCGGTTTCGAGGGCGAAGCCGACGATGACACTGCCGGCCGGGCGCGCCGCCGCGGTGGCCCGGAGGATGTCGGCGGTCGGCTCCATCGGGATGGCGAGCGCGCCGTCGGTGCGGGGCCGCTTGGCGTCGCTGGGCGCGGCGGGCCGGAAATCGGCGGGCGCGGCGGCCATGATGAGCACGTCGGCCCGTGGAAGCTCCTCGGCCACGGCGGTCTCGAGGTCGCGGGTGGTCTCGACCGACCGGAGCCGCACGCCGACGGGTGGCTGGAGCGTGGTCGGTCCGCTCACCAGCACCACGTCGGCCCCGCGGGCCCAGGCCGCCTCCGCCAGGCGATACCCCATCTTGCCACTCGAGCGGTTGGTCACCACGCGCACCGGATCGATCGGCTCGCGGGTGGGGCCGGCCGTCACGAGCACGGTGCGCCCCGCGAGCCGGCTGCCGGCCCCGAGCAGCCGCTCGGCGTGCGCCAGGATCGTCTCGGGTTCGCTCATCCGGCCGGGTCGGTCGGACGGGCCCTCGGCCAGCGCGCCCACCTCGGGCCCGACGAACGCCCAGCCTCGGGTGGCGAGCGTGGCGACATTTCGACCGGTCGCCTCGTGGGAGTACATCGCGTCGTTCATGGCGGGCGCGGCGAGCACCGGCGCGGTGCGCGCCAGCAGGAGGGCGGTGAGCACGTCGTCGGCCATGCCCTGCGCGGCCCGCGCCAGCAGCTGCGCCGTGGCGGGGGCCACGATGACGAGGTCGGCGGCATCGGCCAGCCGGACGTGCGCGAGCGCCCGGTCCGGCTCCCAGAGGGAGGCCAGGACCGGGCGCCCGGTCAATGCTTCGAAGGTGAGCGGCCGCACGAACTCGCCGGCGGCGCGCGTGAGGACCACGTCCACCCGCGCCCCCGCCTCGGTCAGGCGCCGGGCAAGATGGCAGCTCTTATAGCACGCGATCCCGCCCGACACGCCGAGGACGACGTGCCGGCCGGCCCACACCCTACGCCTCGGAGCGCCGGCGGCGGAGCATCTTGTACTCGAGGCCACCGAAGGTGAGCGCCTCGAGCGAGGTGGTCGTCAGCTTCTCGTCGCCGGTGTCGAGGTGGTCGCGCGGGAACTCGTTCAGGTAGCGCGCAAACTTGGCGGCCACGAGCACGCCGAGGTACTTGTTGCCGGCCTTCCGGGCCGCGTCCACCGGGGTGTAGATCTTCATCGGTTCCTGCTCCCTTGGTTGGTCACACCGCGTCGCCGCGGGCCGCCGCCTCGGCGACGCCACGGCGCAATGTCTCGATCAATGCTGCCAGGTCCCGCTGCCGGGCCACCCGCGTGGATTCGGCGTCGAGGATGGCCCCGACCGCCCGCACCGCCGCCCCGAGCTCCTCGTTCACCACCACATAATCGTACTCGCTCGCCGCCCGGAGCTCCTCCGCCGCGAGCGACAGCCGGAGGCGCCGGGCCTCGACGCTCTCGGTGTCGCGGCTTCGAAGCCGGGAGACCAGCACCTCGGCGGACGGCGGAAGCACGAAGACCCGTACCGCATCGGGCATGCGCTCCCGGACCTGGCGCGCGCCGTCGATCTCGATGTCGAGCACCACGTGCCGCCCGCCCTCGAGGACCCGCACCACCTCGGAACGCAGGGTCCCGTAGTGATTCCCGCCGTAGGTGGCGTGCTCCAGGAACTCCCCCGCCTTGACCCGACGCTCGAATTCGGCGGCGGCCAGGAAGTGGTAGTCCCGCCCGTCCTTCTCGCCTGGCCTCGGCGCCCTGGTCGTGGCCGAAACCGAGTAGCCGACGTCCGAGCGCGAGGCGAGCAGCGCCTTCGCGATGGTGGTCTTTCCGCCGCCCGAGGGCGACGACAGCACCAGGAGGAACGGCCTCACTCGAGGTTCTCGAGCTGCTCGCGGAATTTCTCCATTTCGCCCTTCATCAGGATGACCTGCTGGGCGATCTCCGCGTCGTTGGCCTTCGACCCCATCGTGTTGATCTCGCGGCCGAGCTCCTGAGCCAGGAACCCGAGCTGCTTGCCCACCGGCGCGTCGCCGGCCAGCGCGGCCCGGCAGGCCGCCAGGTGCGAGGCGAACCGGACCAACTCCTCCGTGATGTCCAGCTTGTCGGCCAGGACCGCCAACTCCTGCGCCAGCCGGGCGTCGTCCACGGCTCGGCCCTCGAGCAATTCCGCCACGGCGCCGCGCAACCGGTCCCGCTCGCGCGGGATGCGCGCCGGCGCGAGCGCCGAAATCCGCCGCGCCGCGCCCTCGATCAGGTCCAACCGGTGGGCCAGCTCCGCGGCGAGCGCGTCGCCTTCCCGCTTCCGCATCGCCTTGCACTCGGCGATGGCCGCCACGACGATCGGCTCGAGCTCCGCCCAGGTGACCGAGGGCGTCTCGCTGCCGTCGAACACCAGTACTTCAGGCTGCCGAGCGACAAGGTCGAGCGACACTTCGCCCGCGAGCCCGAGGCTGGTCTGCAGCTCGCGGAGCCGGGCCACCACGACGCGCGCCCGCTCGAGATTCAGGGCCAGCCCCGCCTCGCGCGCCGGCGATTCCACCCAGCGCACCGAGACGCTGATGTGGCCGCGCTCGAGGTCGCGCCGCAGGCGCTCGCGGAGTTCGGGCTCGAGGGGCGCCAGGTCCGAGGGGAGCTTGGCCGAGAGGTTGAAGAACCGGTGGTTAACCGTCCGGATCTCGATCCGGAGCCGCCCGCCGCCGGCCGGACCCTCACCCGCCCCGAACCCCGTCATGCTGTGCGGCACTCGGCCCCCGCGAATCTGGTAAAGCGCAGAAAGATAGCGGCTTCCAGCCTCGGAAGATAGGTCGGACCGTCGGGGTGATGGGGGGTCTATCCGAGGGGGGTTATCCACACAGATTTGTGATGCGGAAGCACCCTGGCATGGGCCGAATGGAGCCCGGGATCGCTAGTTCACGAACGTCCAGCGTACCCCGTAGGTGCTGCCGTACTTCGGGATGACGAAGCCCGGCACGTAGGTCTGCTCGGTGCCCAGGAGGTTCATCCGGTCGTAGTAGAACCGGAAGCTCCCGATGCCGATTTCGAGATAGGCTCGAAGGAAGGTGGCACCCTGGAGGGGAATCGGTGCGGCCAGCGTATCCACTCCGATGACCCCGTCGCCCCAGGTCTCGACCCCGACCTGGGCCTTCAGGTCGAAGCTGCCGCTCGGAAAGGTGCGGATGAACTTCGACCGGACCGTGGCGGTGGTGACCGAGTGGGTCGGCGGGTTGCCGTTCGGCGTGCCGGCAGTCGGATTACTGTACCGGCTTTCGAGGGTGATCCACGAGACGGGAACGATCTTGCCGCCGATGGTGAGCCAGGTCGTGGCCTCGGTGGCTGCCAGGGCCGGCACGTTGAGGTAGGGCTGCGGCGCGAGCGCGTTGAAGGCGCTGGTCTCTGACACATCGGCCTGCAACGACAGCCATGCCCGCTGCCAGGTGAGCGTGCCGGTGAGGTCGTTTACCGTCTGCGCTGGGTTGTCCTCGATCGAAGGCGCCGCCACCACCTTGCCGAGCCGGGCGGACCCGCTCACCCCGAATCCGTACGGCAGCGCGACGCCGGCGCGCGCCCCGAGCCACTGGCTCTGCCGGCTGTTGTCGTACGACAGCCAGGCGCCCTCCAGGCTGGCGCTCACGGCGGGGGTCGGGGCCCACCCCACCGTTCCCCGCACCTCGCCCCGCGTCCATTGCGACCGAAGGAACCCGCTCGCGGAGGCCGAGAGGGTCGGGCGCCGCCAGGAGGCGACGAGCCCCACGCCGTTGACGTTTTGCGAGATGTCGTCGCCCGACCACCCGGTCGCGGAGAACACGAGGTCGAGGCGCCTCGAGAGCTCGCCCTTCCCTCCTTCGAGGAACGCGCGGAACTGCATGTCGCTTCGCCGCCCCTTCACCCCGGCGCCGATGGTGTCGCCCGCCGAGGTGATGTAGAGATCCCGATCCGGCGCCTGCGCGACCACCTGGTATTGCAGTCCCCAGCGGCCCGCCTTGAGGTAACTGAGCTGGAGCCAGACGTCGGTCTGCCGCGCGCTGCTCAGCGCCGCGTCGTAGGTGTCGGCGTTCCAGTAGTTCGCCGCGAGCCCGTAGCCGAACCCCGAGCGATATCGCTTCTGCAGCGTGGCGCCGTAGCGCGCTGTCCCGTTGTCGCCGGTGGACACCTGGATGCCGGTGCCAGCGGCGGCGACATCGTGCCGCGGCGTGTAGAGCCGGACGCGGAGCAATCCGGCCCAGCGCTCGATCTCCACGCGGTCGAGCAGGCGGAGCGGGAGGAGCGCGGGGTCGATACCGACCGAGTCGGGGCCGACCGGCGTCACCGGGAGCCCGTCCAGGTAGTACTCCACCGAGCTGGCACCCCGGCCCTGGTAGCTCGCGTACTCCGGCCGGCCGATCCACCCGCCCCGCCACAAATAGAGGCCAGGCACCTCGAGGAGGAGCCCGGCAACCGTTTCGGCAGTGGCCCATTCGAGCGAGGCCTGGTCGAAGGCGATGAGGGATCCGTCGGGCAGGACGCCGTCGGGCGTGAGGCGGGGCACGACGGGGAGCCGGACCTTGGCGAGGGCCTCGCCCTCCAGGTAACGGGCGCTCAGGTCCACCGTGTCCTGCGCGTTGCGCAGGGAATCCGACCGGGGAGGTGTGGTCGACTGCGCGTGTAGCGCGCCGCCGGCAAGGGTCAACAGCAGGGTGAGCCCGGCGAGGCGGGCCCGGAGGCAGCGCGTCACCCCTGCCGGGCCAGGATGAACTCGGCAAAGAGGCGCACGCCCATGCCGGTCGGCCCCTTCACCGCGCCGGCGTCCTCGCTCTGGGGGTAGGCGGTGCCGGCAATGCCGAGGTGGGCCTACGGATAGCCCTCGGCGAACTCCCGGAGGAACCACGCGGCGGTGATCGTGCCGGCGGGCCGGCCGCCGGAATTCTTCACGTCGGCGATGTCCGACTTGATGTGCTCGCGGAACTCGTCCCAGAGCGGCAGCGGCCAGACCCGCTCGCCCGCGCGCTCGCCGGCGCGGCGGACCTCCTCGATGAGCGGCTCGTCGCTCCCGATCACGGCGGCGGCGGTGTGCCCCAGCGCCATGACGACGGCCCCCGTGAGGGTGGCGATGTCCAGGACGCAGCTCGGCTCGTAGCGCTTCGCGTAGTGGAGTGCGTCGGCCAGCAGGAGCCGGCCCTCGGCGTCGGTGTTGACGACCTCGATGTGCTTGCCCGAGAGTGCCCGGACCACGTCGCCCGGCTTGTACGAGGCGCCGGAGAGCATGTTCTCGGCGGAGGGAATGAGCCCGACGACATGCACCTTCGGCTTGAGCCGGCCCAGCAGCTCGAAGGCGCCGAGGACGGCGGCGGCGCCCGACATGTCGAACTTCATGTCTTCCATCCGGTCGGCAGGCTTGATCGAGATGCCGCCCGAGTCGAAGGTCACGCCCTTCCCCACCAGGACGATGGGGGCGCCGGCCGCGCCCTTGTACTCCAGCGCGATGAAGCGCGGCTCCTCCGCGCTCCCCTTCCCGACCGCCAGCAGCGCGCCCATGCCCTCGCGCTCGATCGCGGCGCGGTCGAGCACCGTCACGTCGAAACCGTGCTGCGTGGCGAGGAGGCGCGCCTGCTCCGCGAGGTACGACGGCGTGCAGGTGTTGCCGGGCAGCACCTGCAACCCGCGCGTGAACGACTGCGCCGCGCCCACCGCGGCCCCACGCGCCTGTCCGTCAGCGGCCGCGGCGCCGTCGGCGAGGATGTCCACTCGTTCGAGCGCCGGCTTCACCTCTTCCGGCGGCAGCTTCAGCGCGTCGAAGTGCCAGGCGCCAAACGCCAGCCCCTCCGCGGTGGCCTGCGCGGCCTCCTGCTCCGGCACCGATCCGCGCGCCTCGGGGGTCAGGTGGTACGCGGCGTCCTTCACGCCCGCGAGCCGCGCCCGCTTCCCAGCCACCGACGCCGCGCGCCGCACCGTGCGCAGGGACGCCTTCGCGGCATCGCCGGACCCGACCAGGAGGACTCGGGCGGCGGGGCCCGCGGGATACACCGACGCGACCTGGTCCTTCTTGCCCGTGAACTCTCCCGCCGCGTACAACCGGCCGAGGGCGCCCCCGGTGGAGGCGTCGAGCGCCGCCAGCGACGCGGGCAGCGGCCCCTGCGGCACGGCCACGATCAGGAGCGGGGCGGACACGGACGCGAGGTCCGCCTTGCGGAGGGCTGTGGTCAGGGGCATGGCAGGGTCGGGCTGAGAGTGAATGACATTCGGGAGACGGCGCAAGCTAACGCGCCGTGGGTGACTCCCACAACCGGCGCTCGAGTCCGGATTTCACGTCGGGCCATTCGGAATCGAGGATGGAGTACATCACGGTGTCGCGCATGCGGCCACCCTGGGTGCGCTGGTACTTGCGGAAGACGCCCTCCTCCTTGGCACCGAGCCGCTCGATGGCCCGCCGCGAGCGCACATTGAGCACGTCGGTCTTGAGCTCCACCCGATGGCAGGCCCAGGCCTCGAAGGCGTGCCGCAGCATGAGGTACTTGGCCTCGGTGTTCACTGCCGTACGGTGGAATTCCGGCGCCACCCAGGTCCACCCGATCTCGACGTGACGGTTGTCGGGGTCGAGGTGCCCGTAGCGCGTCGAGCCGATCACCCGGCCCGAGGCCCGCTCCACGGTCGCAAACGCGACGGACCGCCCGTCGGCCTGCTCCGCGAGCGTGTCGTCGAGCCAGCGACGCATGTCGCGCTCCGTCTCGAGCCGGTCGATGGTCCAGCGCCAGAGGTCGGGGGCGAGCCCGACCGCCAGCAGCCCGGCGAAATGCCGCTCGGCGATCGGCTCCAGCGTGACGACCCGGCCTTCGAGCGTCGTGGGTACGTATGAAGGGGCGTTCATCCTTCCAATATACGGCTCGTCGGCGGTATTATCCCGTCCCCCTTCCCTTGTTGACGGAGCCGTCCCGTCGCATGCTGACGCTGCTCAGGAACGTCGAGATCTACGCCCCGGAGCCACGCGACGCCCGCCACCTCCTGGTCGGCGGCGGCAAGGTGCTGTGGATGGGCCGGGACGTGCCGGCGCTCCCGGCTTCGCTCGGCGTCGTGGAGCGGGATTTCGGCGGGCGGCGGCTCATCCCGGGCCTGGTGGACGGCCACGTGCACCTGACCGGCGGCGGCGGCGAGTCGGGGCCGGAGAGCCGCGTGCCGCCGGTGCCCCTCACCCGCTTCACCCGCGGCGGCGTGACGACGGTGGTCGGTGTCCTGGGCACCGACGACCTGACGCGCACCACCGGCTCCCTCGTGGCCGCCGCACGGGGGCTCGTGGCCGAGGGGTTGAGCGCCTGGTGCCACACCGGCGGCTACCACCTGCCGCCCACCACGCTCACCGGCAGCGTCCGTGGCGACATCGTCCACGTGGATCGCATCATCGGGGTGGGCGAGGTGGCGCTGAGCGACCACCGCTCCAGCCAGCCGACGCTGGACGAACTGCTTCGCCTTGCGGGCGATGCCCACGTGGCGGGGCTGATGACCGGGAAGGCCGGCATCGTGCACCTCCACCTCGGCGACGGGCCCCGCGGCCTCCAGCTGGTGCGCGACGCCCTCGACGGCAGTGAACTCCCTCCCCGCGTGTTCAACCCCACCCACGTCAACCGCCGCCGCGCCCTGTTCGACGAGGCCCTTGGGCTCGCCGACCGCGGGGTGACGATCGACGTGACCGCCTTTCCCGTCGGCCCGGGGGAGGACGCCTGGTCGGCCGAGGATGCCCTGCTCCGCTACCTCGGCACCGGCCTTCCGGTCGAGCGGATCACCGTCAGCTCCGACGGCGGCGGGTGCCTTCCCGTGTTCGACGCCGACGGGCGGGTGACCGACATGGACGTGGGGAGTCCCGCCGCGCTGGCCGCGGCGCTGCGCGAACTGCTGGACCGCGGGCAGCCCCTCGAGCGGGTGCTGCCGGCGTTCACCTCCAATCCCGCCGACCTGCTCCGGCTGCCCGACAAGGGCCGGATCGAGGCCGGCGGCGACGCGGACCTCGTGGTGCTCAACCCCAACGGAGACCTGACAGACGTGATGGCTCAAGGACGCTGGCACGTGGTGGACGGCCGCGCGGTGGTGCGCGGCACCTTCGAGGACCTGGCATGAGCCCGGCCCGCTCGCCGGACGGCGTGGAACGGGGGATGATCATCCCCGTGGGCGGCGCAGTGGAGAAGATGAGCGACGCACGGATCCTGCGCCGCTTCGTCGACCTCTGCGGCGGCAAGGACGCCCGCATCGCGGTCATCCCGACGGCCTCGGAGCTTGCCGACACCGGAGACCGCTACGAGTCGCTCTTCACCGAACTGGGCGCGGGCCGCGTGCGCGCCCTGCCCTTCGAGTCGCGCGCGGACTGCGAGCGCGCCGAGTGGCTCGACAAGCTGGAACGGGCCACCGGCGTCTTCATGACGGGCGGCAACCAGCTCCGGCTCGCCACCACGCTGGGCGGCACCGAGGTGGCACGAGCCATCCGCACCCTCAACGCGGCGGGCGTCCACGTGGCCGGCACCTCCGCGGGTGCGGCGTTCCTCTCGGAGCACATGATCGCCAGCGGCGAGGACGGCGCCGTGCCCCGGGCGAACATCGTGACGCTGGCGCCGGGCCTCGGGCTCACCAACCGCATCGTCATCGACCAGCACTTCCGGCAGCGCGACCGGCTCGGCCGGCTGCTGGCCGCGCTGGCCTACAACCCGTTCGCCATCGGCGTCGGCCTCGACGAGGACACCGCCGCCTTCATCGGGCCCGACGAGACGCTCGAGGTGGTCGGCAGCGGCGGCATCACCATCGTGGACTGTTCGAACGTGGAATACTCCTCGATGGACTCCGTGGGCGACCACGAGCCCGTCTGCCTGATCGGGCTCCGGCTGCACATCCTCACGGCGGGCGCGACCTTCAACCTTCACACTCGAGTGGCCACGGCACCCGGCGCCGCCGCTACCAAGCCCTGACCCCGGTTCCCCCCCGGGAGGCCTATGCGCATCCTTGAGACCTCGGTCTACCTCGGGCCGAGCCTGTACGCCCATTTCCCCGTCATCCGCCTGGACCTCGACCTGGGTCCCGCCGAGGCGTGGCCGACAAGCCGCCTCGGCCCGGCCTTCAACGACGCGCTCTTCGCCGCGCTGCCCGGGCTGCTGGAACACGGCTGCTCCTATGGCGACGCAGGGGGATTCCGGCGCCGGGTGCTGGAGGACGAGGGCACCTGGCTGGGGCACGTGCTGGAGCACGTCGCCATCGAGCTCCAGAACGTGGCCGGCGCCAGCGTCACCTTCGGCAAGACCCGCTCAGCCGACGCGCCGGGCCGGTACCACGTGGTGTTCGAGTACGAGCAGGAGGAAGTCGGGCTGGAGGCGGCGCGGCTGGCGCTCACCCTGCTGCACTCGCTGCTGCCGGAGGAACTCCGCCCGCCCCGGAGCGTGCCGGAGGACTTCGACTTTGCCGAGGAGCGGGACGCCTTCATTCGCTTTGCCCAGCGCCGGGCGCTCGGGCCGAGCACCGCCTCGCTGGTGCACGCCGGCGAGGACCGCGGGATCCCGTGGATGCGGCTCAACGACGCCAGCCTGATCCAGTTCGGCTGGGGGCGCTACCAGCAGCGGGTGCAGGCCACGATCACCAGCCACACCAATCACATTGCGGTGGAAATCGCCTCCGACAAGGAGGAGACCAACAAGATCCTTTCCCGCTTGGGCCTGCCGGTGCCGAAGCAGCGGCTGGTGCAGCGCGAGGAGGACGCGATCGACGCCGCGCGGCGGATCGGCTTCCCGGTGGTCGTGAAGCCGTACAACGCCAACCACGGCCGGGGCGTGGCCATCAACCTGCGCGACGACGAGGCGGTGTCGGTCGCGTTTCGCCAGGCGCAGGCCATCAGCCGCAGCGTGATCGTGGAGACCTTCATCGAGGGCCACGACCACCGGATGCTGGTCATCAACGGCGAGCTGGTGGCGGTGGCGAAGCGGGTGCCCGGCCACGTGGTGGGCGACGGGCAGCACACGATCGAGGAGCTGGTGGCCATCGTCAACAGCGACCCGCGCCGCGGCATCGGGCACGAGAAGGTGCTCACGCGCATCGAGTTCGACTCCCAGGCCGACCGGCTGCTCGCGCAGCTCAACTACACCCGCCAGACCGTGCCACCGGCCGGCGAGGCCGTGTACCTCCGCTCCACCGGCAACCTCTCGACCGGCGGCACCTCGGTGGACGTGACCGACGCCGTGCACCCCGACAACCGGGAAATGGCGGTGCGCGCGGTGGAGGCCATTGGCCTGGACGTCGGGGGCGTGGACTTCCTGACGCCCGACATCACGCAGTCGTACCGCGAGAAGGGCGGCGCGATCTGCGAGGTCAACGCGGCTCCGGGGTTCCGGATGCACATGGCGCCGAGCGAGGGCACGCCGCGCGACGTGGCGGGCAACGTGCTCGACATGCTCTTCCCGCCGGGGACGCCGTCCCGGATCCCGATCGCGGCCATCACCGGCACCAACGGCAAGACCACCACCTCGCGCATGCTGGCGCACATCCACAAGCTGGCGGGGCGAACCGTGGGGCTCACCACCACCGACGGGGTGTACATCGACGGCAACCGCACCGTCGAGGGAGACATGACCGGGCCGATCGCCGCCCGGATGGTTCTGGGCGACCCGCAGGTAGACGTGGCGGTGCTCGAGACGGCGCGCGGCGGCCTGCTCCGCGCCGGCATGGGCTACCGCCACTGCGACGTGGCGGCCTGCCTCAACGTGAAGTCCGACCACCTCGGCCTCCGCGGCGTGGAGACGCTCGAGGAACTGGCCAAGGTCAAGCGGATCCCGATCGAGGTGGCGCGCGACACCGCCGTGCTCAACGCCGACGACCCGCTCTGCCTCGCCATGGCCGACTACACCGAGGCCAAGGTCATCTGCTACGTAACGCTCAACCCCGAGCACCCGCTGGTGCGCGAGCACATCCGCGCCGGCGGCCGGGCGCTGGCGCTGGAGGCGGGCGTCAACGGCCAGATGATCACGATCTACGACAAGGGGGCGCACATCCCCCTGCTCTGGACCCACCTCATCCCCGCCACGCTCGAGGGGCGCGCCACACACAACGTGCAGAACGCGATGTTCGCGGCGGCGATGGCCTACAGCATGGGGGTCAAACTCGAGGACATCCGCCACGGGCTCCGCACTTTCGACACCAGCTTCTTCCAGGCCCCGGGCCGGATGAACGTGTTCGACGAGCACGGCTTCAAGGTCATCCTCGACTACGGCCACAACCCCGACGCGGTCGAGGTGATGTGCCAGCTGACCGACCGGATCGAGGTGAAGGGCAAGAAGCTGGTGGTGCTCGCCGGCCCGGGTGACCGCCGGGACGAGGACCTCCGGGAAATCGCCCAGCGTGCGGCGGGGCGGTTCGCGCACTACTTCTGCCGGCGGGACGACTCGCTGCGCGGGCGCACCGACGAGGAGGTGCCGCGCATCCTCCGCGAGGCGCTGCTGGCGGCCGGGGTGCCGGACAAGAAGATCACGGTCATCGCCGACGAGCAGCGGGCGGTCGATGCCGCGCTCCGGATGGCCCGGCCCGGCGACCTGCTGCTGGTCTTCGGCGACTCCATCGCGCGGACCTGGAAGCAGATCATCCACTACAAGCCCGACGGCAGCGGCAAGGGCGCCGCCCCCGTGGCGCCGGCCGCGCAGCCTGTTTCCGCCCCATCGCCTGGCGCGGAATTGCCCGACGGGGAGCACCTCATCCGCGACGCGCGCGGCGTGCGGCTGGCCCGCGAGGCCGACGACTGATGGTCCTGCCGGACACGGTGAAGGATTCCCGCCGCCTGACCGGCCCCAACCTGGTGACCGACCGGCCGGGCGCGGTGCTGGAGGTCGAACTCCCCGATGCCGGCGCGACCGACCTGGTGCGGGCCTGGCAGGAGGAGGCGCGCCTGGCGCTCGACGCGCTGGGCTGGAGCGCGGAGTCGCTTGCGGCGCGCCGGTTTCCCGGCGGCGCCAGCCTCGCGCTGACCGCCCCCATCGACGCCCTCTACGCCGCCACCGAGGTGAATGAGTGGGCGTGGACTGCCGCCACGGCGCGCCTCCACGGCGAGCAGGTGGACCGCCCCCCCGAATTCGCGCGGCTCGCCGCGCTGGTGGCCGCGGAGCGCCGGCCCGCACTCCTGGCCCTTCAGCAGGCCGCCGACGCGCGCGGTGTCCGCTTCCTCTGGGACGACCAGACCGTGTCGGTCGGCTCCGGCACCGGGAGCGTGAGCTGGGCCATGGACGCGCTGCCGTCACCGGAAGCGGTGGACTGGTCCTCCGTGCACGACATCCCGGTGGCGCTGGTGACCGGCAGCAACGGGAAGACGACGGTGACGCGGCTGGTGGCCGGGATGTTCGACGCGGCGGGGCGCGTGGGGGGCCACACCTCGACCGACGGCATCAAGGTGGGCGGCGAAGTGCTGGAAGCCGGGGACTTTTCGGGGCCCGGTGGCGCGCGCCGCCTGCTCCGCGACCGGCGGGTCGAGATGGCGGTGCTGGAAACGGCCCGGGGCGGGCTGCTCCGCCGGGGACTGTCGGTGGACCGCGTCGAGGCTGCCCTCGTCACGAACATCGCCGAGGACCACCTCGGCGAGTCGGGGGTCTTCACGCTGGCGGACCTGGCCGACGCCAAGCTCGTCGTGGCGCGGGCGCTCGGCGGCAAGCGCCCGCTGGTGCTCAACGCCGACGACCCGGCCCTGGTGGAGGCCGCCGCGTCCATCACCTGCCCCATCGCCTGGTTCTCGCTCGACCCCGACCACACGATCCTGGTCGCCGCACGCGCACGGGGCGCCAATACCGCCACGCTGCGGGGCACCGACCTCGTGGTCGGCAACGGCCGCGCGGCCCGCGCAATTACGACGGTGGCCAGGGTGCCGATCACGGTGGGCGGTGCGGCGCGGCACAACGTGTCGAACGCGCTCGCCGCCGCGCTCGTCGGGTCGCTGCTCGGGCTCGACGACGCGGCCATCGCGCGGGGGCTCGCATCCCTCACCAACAGCCCGACCGGCAACCTCGGGCGGCTCAACGCCTTCGAGTTCGGCACGGTGCGGGTGTACGTGGACTTTGCGCACAACCCGCACGGCGTCACGGCCCTGATGGAGATGGCCCGGGCGCTCCCGGCCACCCGGCGGCTGGTGCTCATCGGCCAGGCGGGCGACCGCGACGACCACGCCATCCGTGAACTGGCCCGGACCGCCTGGTCGGGTGCACCGGACCGGGTAGTGGTCAAGGAGATGCCGCACTATCTCCGCGACCGCCCCGCCGGCGAGGTGACCGGCATGCTGCTCGAGGAACTGCGCCGGCTCGGCGCGCGGCCCGAGCAGC
>DAOMFQ010000036.1:0-14741 GCA_035429905.1 Gemmatimonadales bacterium | reverse complement strand
AGGTGCGGAAGGAAGTGGCGCCGCGCCGCGGGGCCGAGTCGGAGCGCCTCCCCGGCCACGCGACGGGCACCAGCTTCCTTCGCCGCGCGGAAGAGCGCGGTCAGTTGCTCCCGGCCGTCGGTGACGCCGGGGATGATGGGGGCCACGAGCAGGCCGACGTTGAGCCCGGCGGCGGCCAGGCGGCCGAGGGCGCGGAGCCGCGCGTGCGGGGCGGGGGAGCGGGCCTCGATCCGCCGGACCAGCCGCCCCTCGAGGGCGGCGAGCGAGATGTGAATGCTGACGGTGTGCCGCTCGGCGAGCTGGACCAGGAGGTCGGTGTCGCGGGTGATGAGCGGGGACTTGGTGATGATGCCGAGGTGAAGCCCGCGATGCGGGAGCAGCGCCTCGAGCAGCCCGCGGGTGATCCGGAACCGGCGCTCGGCCGGCTGGTAGGGATCGGTGGCAGTACCGATGACGATGGGCTTTCCGTCGATCCGGATCGGATCGAGTGTCCGGCGGAGCAGCGCCGGTGCGTCGACCTTGACGAGAATCCGGTTTTCGAATGCATCGCCCTCAGTCCTCAGTCCTCGGCCCTCAGTCCTTTCCATGGTCCACCGATGCGTATCCCGGGCGTAGCAGTAGGTGCAGCCGAATTCGCAGCCGATATAGGGATTGATGGACCAGAACGGCATGTGGGTGGCCGCGGGGCTGTTGAGCACCGAGCGGGTCGGGACGGCCTCGAAGGTGGCGTCGCGGCCGGGGGCGGCCGCGAGGCGGATCAGCGGGGACGCGGGGAAGTCCTCCAGGAGCGGAAGCTGGAGGGTACGCGCCGCCCTTCCTTCCCCGCTTCCCCGCGTCCCCGCCGTGGCTGCCGCCATCATCCGCATTTGCCCCATCCGCACGCCGTGCAGGTGACGCAGCCGGAGTTGTGAGCGACCGGTCCGGCGCACTCGGGGCAGACACGGATGTGCTGATGGATCAACGGGTTGGGCCGCGTCGACAGGTAGGTTGTCGGCCGGGGTGGTGGGGTGGCAGGCGGCATGATGCCCTCTTTCGGTTTTTGTTCGGTTTCTGAGCCGAATATACCGAAAGCTTGGGCGCGGTCAAGATGGGGTTACTATCCTCTCCACTCTCGCACCCATCGAAACTCTGGAGCCCTCCATGCGCCGTCGTGTCGTGGTCTTGCTGCTGTTCATGCTCGTGGTGCAGGCCGTTGCCGCCTCGGCCCAGGTCACGGCCATCCGCGCCGGGCGCGTGGTGGACCCGGATGCCGGCACAGCCGCCGAAAACCAGGTGATCTTGATCGAGCAGGGGAAGATCACGGCGATCGGCGGCAACGTGGCGATTCCCGCCGGCGCCGAGGTGATCGACCTCTCCACCTCGACCATCTCGCCCGGCCTCGTGGACGCGCACACCCACCTCTGCATGGCCGTCGTCCCCGGGCGGGATGCCGGGAACTACTACTACACGACCCTGCGGGACCCTGACGCCTTCCGGTCGATCGAGGGAGTCGTCAACGCCCGCACGATGCTGCAGGCCGGCTTCACCAGCGTGCGCGACATCGGCAACGAGGGCCGGTACGCCTGCGTGCAGGTGCGCCGGGCCATCCAGCTCGGGTTGATTGTCGGGCCGACGATGATCACGGCGGGGCGGATCATCGCGCCCTACGGCGGCCAGTTCCACCTGCAGCCGGACAAGCCCGATCTCGCCGAGCCGGAGTACTACTTCGCCGACACCCGGGACGAGATGGTCAAGGCGGTGCGCGAGAACGCGCACTACGGCGCCACCGTCATCAAGATCGTGGTGGACGACCAGCGCTACATCTACTCCGTCGAGGACATCGAGTTCATCAAGGCGCAGGCGGCCGGCGCGGGGATGAAACTGGCGGCCCACGCGTGGACCGAGCCGGGGGCGCACAACGCGGCGGCGGCCGGTGTGGCGTCCATCGAGCATGGCTTCGACATGACCGACGCCGACCTGCTGCTGGCCAAGAAGAATGGCGTGGTGCTGGTGGGGACCGAATTCCTCGCCAACGGCGACACCACCGCCTACCACCGGCAGTGGGTGGACCGGCTGCGGCGGGCGTACAAGATCGGGGTGACGCTGGTGTACGGCACCGACGCCATCGACTTCAAGCCCGGCATCACGCGCGGGCAGGACGCCATCACCGGGATCGACCCGTGGGTGGAGGCGGGCGTCCCGGCCCCGGCCATTCTCCGGGCCATGACCACCAACGGCACCCGGCTCCTTGGGGTGGACGACGAACGCGGCACGCTCAAGGTGGGGCAGTACGCCGACCTGATCGCGACGCCCGACAACCCGCTGACCAACATCCAGACGCTCAAGCAGGTCAGCTTCGTCATGAAGAACGGCAAGGTGGTCGAGCGGTAGGGGTCAGGGGGGCCCGAGCAAGGTGGGCAACCTGGGGATTTGCTCCACCGCGATTGCGATATCCGGGTCAGTCGCAATTTCGAACGCAGCGCCGGCCTCCGGCCCCCAGCGGACCTCCGCGACGCGGGCGGCCAGGATTCGCCCGAGGCGCCGGCGCACCGCGGCGTCAGGCTCGGCGCGGACGCCGAGGGTGCTGCGCACCCGCACGAGCAGTGGAGTGACGAGGAGGGAATCCCATCGTGCGGGGTCCGACATCCAGGCGTCGCGCGCCGCCGGGTTGTTCGGAAGCGTCATGGCGACGCTGTCGGCCAGGGCGATGAGGAGCCCGGTGTCGGCCGCCGTCGAGAACCAGGTCGGGAGTGGCGCCGATTCCCGCACGACGTCCGGGGCGATGCCCCCCCCACCACGCACCGGTCGTCCCGCGTGCGTGTGGAAGAGCGGGAGGGTGTCCGCGGCATTGACGGGCTTACCCGCCAGTTCGCGGTACCGCTGGCCTTCCACGCCGCTGTAGCTCCGTTGGATGACACGCCCGCTTGGCGACGCGATCCGCGAGGTCGTCAACCACACGACATCGCCGTTCGGCAGCGGCAGGGCCATCTGCATCAGCGCCTTGCCGAACGTGCGGCGCCCCACGATCAGCGCACGGTCGTGGTCCTGGAGGGCGCCGGCGAGCATCTCGGAGGCGCTCGCGCTCCCCTCGTCCACCAGCACGATCAATGGGAGGTCACGGAAGTCCCCGTCGTCCTTCGTGCTGACGGTCTCGAGGCCGGTCTTCTTGCGGCCCTGGGCATGGATGATGTCGGACTTGGCGGGCAGGAACATTGCGGCGATCTCGACGAGCGCTCCGACGTCTCCGCCCGGATTGCCGCGAAGATCGATGATCAGGACCTTCGCTCCATCACTGCGCACTTGCTTCACGGCGCTCTTGAACGCGGGTACGCCCGCCATGGTGAACTCCTCCAGTCGTACATACCCGACCGTCTTGGAGACCATGCGCGGCGGCGGCACCACCTGGTGCTGCACCACACTGCGCTTGAGGGTGAGCGCGAGCGTGTCCGGATCCAGGTGCGGCCCACGCTCGAGCAGGAGCTGGACCTTGGATCCCTTGTCGCCCAGGAGCTGCAATTCGACGGCGCGCGCCCCCCGTCCGGTCGTCGTGACGCCGTCGACCTGGAGCACCCGATCGCCCGCCATGACGCCGGCCTTCTGTGCCGGGCTCGCCGGTTGCACGGCCACCACCACCGGCGCACGCTCCCCGTCCTCGATGAGCAACCCCGTGACCGCCAGCCGTCCGTCGTCCCACGCCCGCCGCACCTCGAAATCGCTGCGCGAGACGTAGTAGCTGTGCGGGTCGAGGGACGCGAGCATGCCGGTGATGGCGGCTCGCACCAGCGCGGCGGTTTCCACGGAATCCACGTAGTTGGCGCGGATCTGACTGAGGACCCCGGAGAACGCCTGCAATTGCTCGTAGCTCGTCCCCTGCGCGGCAAGGGATGCCGGCGACAGCAGCAGCGCCGCCGCGGCCAGGAAGTGTTTCACTGGAGCGCCGCCAGGCGTTGCTTCGCGATGTTGACCTGTGCCTCTTGCCTCGACGGGGCCACCGCCATGAACCGGGTGAACGCGTCGCGCGCGGCCTCCCGGTTGTTGAGCTGCATTTCGGCGACGCCGAGCCAGAAGAGCGGCCGCACGTCCCGGGGATTGGCCGCCGAGGCCTGGCGCAATACCTCGACGGCGGCCGCGAAGTCGCCAGAGCGCCCGAGGGTGACGCCAAGGTCCGTGAGCAGGGAGGCGTCCTCGGGCTGGACCTCGACGGCGCGGCGGCGCTCGGCCACGGCGGCCGGCCAGTCCTTCGCCTCCTCGTGAATCCGGGCCAGCTGGACGTGCGCCATGTAATTGGACATGTCCGCCTCCAGCACCTCCTGGTACAGCCCCACGGCCTCGGCATACGCACCTGACCGTTGCTTGAGCGCGGCGAGCATATAGCGATACTCATTGACGTCCAGCGGCTCGGTTTCGACGGAGTCCTTCTGCGCAAGCTGGCTGGTCAGCCGGATCAAGGCCTGAATGTCCTCCTCGGCGGACGCGTACTCCCGCACCTGCACCGCAGCGAGGGCGTGGAGCCAGAGGAGGCCCGTGCCGGCGGAATCCCGGGGCTCTCCCTTCGGCCGATCGTCGATCTGTTTTCCCAGCCCGCGATACGCCTCCGGATACCGCCCCTCGACGAGGGCCTTGATCGCGTCGAGATAGGAGCTCCAGCCGGACGGTACGTGAAAGAGCAACGCCATCAGCTGCACGTCCACAAACGGGTCGATCAGGAATGCGCGCTGGTACAGCAGCCGGGTCTCGCGAGCGGCGGCGCGCCGTGCGCTGTCGCCCTTCAGCTGATTCCAGTATCCCTCGTTTCGCTCGCGGGCTACGGCCAGCGCCAGTTGGGCTTCCGCAAACCGAGGGTCGATGGCCAGCGCCGCCTGGAGCGACTGCTCGGCCTCGGGAAACTTCTTCTTGCCCATATACCCGACTGCCAGATTGTAGTGGGCCGCGGGGTCGAGCGAATCTTTGGCTGCCCGCGCCTGCAACTCGGGGAGCGGCACGGCCACCTTGAGGGACTGGGCGTGCAGCACGGCAGCCAGCGCGATGCCGACAACGGGAACCACACAGACGGCCCGATTCATGGGGCGGGGGTCGCCAAGCTGCCGTACCGGGCCTCGAGCTGCCGGACCTGCGGTTCGAAGCGGGAGGGTGCGATGGCGACGAACCGGCGAAACGCCTGCATGCCTTCTTCGGTTCGCCCGTCCGCCATCGCTGCCTGGCCCATCAGGTACGGTACGCGCGCATTGAGAGGCATGGCCTTCTCCGCTTGCGCCAGCGCGACCGACGCTTCGCCATAGCGCTGGGCGCGAAGGAGCGTGGCTCCGTAATCGAGCAGTAATCCCGAGTCCTCCGGGTTTGCCTCGAGCGCCCGCTCACGCTCCGTCACGGCGGCACTCCACTGCCGCGATTTCTCTGCGATCTCGGCCAATTGTGCGTGGGCCATCTCGAACGACAAATCCGTGGTCAGGACCGACTGGAACTCCTCGCGGGCGGCGTCCAGTTGCCCTGCCCGGCGCAGGATGGTCGCGAGGACATAGCGGATGTTGTTGGACGGGAGTACAGCGAATCGCGTGACGGAGTCGGACTTCTCGCGCTCGACCGCTCGCGCGAGGAGGAGACGGAAGTCCGCGATGGCCACGGGGTACTCGCCGATGTGCGCGGCGGCGAGTCCGTGATACCAGAGGACGCCGGACGGAATCTGGTCGCGGTCCTTCACGGTCGTGAAGCTGTACGCTTCCTCGAGTGAGCCGTAGGCCGACACGTAATCCCCGCCCCAGAAGTACTCAAGGCCCAGGACGAGCGCGGCAAAGTACCGGTCCGCGTTCTTCCCGATGATGATCGCGTCGCGCGGCGGGATCACGAGCCCGACGATCCGCATGTCCACCATCGGGTCCAACATGTAGGCGCGCCGGAATCGCCGATTTGCCTCATCGACAGTGGGAATAAGTGCCTGGGGCACCTTCCCCTTGGTCTCCTCCTGCCAGAGCTTGGGCCGTCGCGCGTACGGGAGGTATGCAAGCGCCAGCTGGACTTCGGGCACGCGGGGATCGATCGCGTCGGCGCGTCGGAGCGCCGCTTCCGCCTGGACGAAGTCGCCCGACACCCAGTATCCCACGCCCAGGTCGTACAGCACCAGCGGATCTGTGGAGTCCCGCGCGGCAAGGGCAATGAGCCGTTCGAGCGGCAGGGCCAGGGTCACCTGCTGGGCGACCGCCGGGACCGCCGCCAGCCACAACACGAGGGTGACTACAGGCGTACCCCGCCTGAGGAAGCCTCGGAGCCGGGGTGTGGATCGTTCCGCCATGGGGTCGGGCATCGAGGGACCGGGGTTGACCGGGGTGAAGGGGGGTGTTGGCAAGGTGGGAGCCGGGCGAGGCTTCGTCAATAGGGCTTGCACGGGACTGCTTCGCGGGTCCCGCCGCAAGCCGAGCCGACCAACCCCGCACATTGCGGGCTCCCAGCGGAGGTGTAAACTCTGTTGGCTCTCCCCGGCCGTCATCCCGCACCTGCGAGGCACTATGCGCAAGTTCCTGGTTCTTCCGATGCTCGTCCTGGCCGCTGGTTGTGCGAAGGAGCCGAAAGTGGAGGCCCCTGCCGGGCCGGCGCCGCTGACGGTCACGGACGTCACCGGCTCCTACACCGGCACCACCATGGCCAATGGCACCGACTCGGTCCTCTCCACCTGGACCTCCGTGGCGATGACGAACGCGTCCGGCGGGCTGGAGGGGAGGCTGATGGACGCCAAGGCCCCCACCGACTCCGTGGCCTTCACCGGGGTGCTCTCGGCCGACAGCGTCATCTGGTCGTCGGCGCCGTATATCCCCGCCGGGGCGCCGGCCGGCACTCCGCAGATGAAGTGGGTCGCCGTAGGCCACGTGTCGGGCAACAGCTGGACCGGCACCGCGGTCACCATGATCGCCGCCACCGACAGCGTGGTGCAGAACAGTCACTGGACGGCGATGCGCACGCCCTGACGGGGCGCCTGTCCACCCAGCGAGACGGGCCGGCAGTCATCTGCCGGCCCGTTGTCCTTGAGAGAGTGTAACCCATGGAGTCGACGTCGAGGCGCCCCCAGGGGGCATCCACGCATCTGGCGCTCACCGTCGCAGGGCTGGCCGGTGTGGCCGCCGTGTTCCTTCCGTTTGCGGCGGGTGTCTCGCCGCTGCAAGCGGTGGTCGATTCGGACCTCTGGCGATACGCCGCGCCGTTCTTCCTGGCTCCGCTCATCGCTGTGGCGACCCGCCACTGGGCCCTGTTCGGGACGCTCGGCCGTCGCGAGTCGATGCTCGCCTACATCGTGAGCGGCGCGAGTATCCTCGGAACGCTCTCCATGTACGCAAAGTGGGAGTATCCGCCTGACGGTCTTCAGATGCAGCTTGCAGTGGCGCTGCCGATCGCCGTCCTGATCATCGGGGGGATTGGTCTCCGGCAGATGCGGAAGGGGGCTGGCTCGCCGAAAGAGTACGCCCCGGCACTCGCGCTGCAGGTGGCGTATCTCTCCAACGCCGCCCTGTGCCTCGCGGGGTTTTACGGCGAGAGCCTCTTCTCCAATGGATGGGGAGTTGGGGCGTGGGTCGTGATCTGGACCTGCCTGGTCTACCTGGGTCAGATCGCGCTGGCCCGGCGCGCGGGCTAGAGACTACTTCACGGTCTCCCGCGGCATCATCTGGTCCGCCATCGCCGCGTGGTACGCGTACGAGGCCATGACCGTGGCATTCCTCTTCAGGTCGTCGGGCTGGATGGTGTCGTAGAAGTCCAGGTTGGTGTGCCCGCCGGTGCCGGGCACCCGGTCCTGCAGGAACTGGAAGCCCGGCAGCCCGACCTCGTCGAACGAGACATGATCGGTGCTGCCGACGCTCTGGTTCGACACGGTGGTCATGCCGAAATCGCGGAACGGCTCCATCCAGGCGGTGAGCATCGCCCGTGCGGCCTCGTTTCCCTGGAGGTAGATCCCCCGGTATGCCCCCGGCCCGTAGTCCTGGTTGAAGTAGACCGAGAACTTCGCGTAGCCGGGCTTGGCGCCGACCGCGGTGTCGGCCGGATCGCCGAAGTGCTGCTTCACGTACGCGCGTGACCCCCACAGCCCCTGTTCTTCCCCGCTCCAGAGCGCAATCCGGATGGTGCGCCGGGGCCTGGCCCCGACCGCCTTCAGGATGCGCGCCGCCTCGAGGGCCACCGCCACCCCGGAAGTATTGTCGCTGGCGTTGGGGCTGGCGTGCCAGGTGTCGAAGTGGGCGCCGATCATCACGACCTGGTCCTTCAGGTCGCTGCCGGGAATCTCGCCGACAATGTTGACCGCCTGCTCCACCTGCTCGCCGACCCGGTTGCGCACCTCCACCCCCACCGTCACCGGGATGCCCCGCTTGAGGATGCGGTACATCCGGTTGTAGTGCTCCGGCGTGATGGCGACGATGACGGGGGAGGCGAGGATGCCGGCCCGGGACCAGCCGTCCTGCCTCGCCCCTGGCCGCGAGAACCCCCGCACCGCGCCCGGCCACCCACCCTCGCACTGGAACACCGCGACCACTCCCTCCGCCTTGTAGAACGCCAGCTTCTCCTCCGCGGTCAGCAGGTCCGGGTTCCGCGCAGTCCGAGGCGGCGCCGGTCGAGTGGGCGCAATGACGACATGGGCGATCGAGTCGAGCTGGGCGTCGGTCCAGCGCGGCACGCCGTTGACGAGCGGCGCCAGGTCGATCGGCGCCGGTGGCGTTGTGAGCACCACCTTGCCCTTGAGCGTGCCGCGGTAGGCCTCGAGGTCCGCCCGGACCAGCAGCTCCACGATGACCGCCTGCGCCACCTGCGGGCCGTCGGTGCCCGGCGTGTGCGAGAGCGGATACCCGACCATCGGCTGGTAGTCCGGCTCGAGCAGCTGCAGCGACACGTATTCGTTGTCCCAGGTGACGCCGAAATCCATGAACGGCTCCGCGGCCACGTTGACCAGGCCGATCCGCTTCATCTCCGACTGGGCCCAGGCCTGCGCCCGCTGCATCCCCTGCGAGAGGGTCAGCCGCGCGCCCAGCACGTCGGTCATGTAGCTCTCGAAGCCCATCACCTGGGAGTGCTGCAGCCCCTCCTCCCGGATCTTCGCCACCATGACCCAGTCCACGGTGGGTGCGTCCCCGGTGGCGGCGACGGTGAGCAGGAGCAGGAGCGGCAATGAGGCGCGGCGGAGGTGTGTCATCGGCGCTCCCGGCTCCGCCATCCGCCGGATACGCGGCCGCCACCGAGGAGGCTCGTGGCGGGATCGATGCGGTAGAGGGCGAGGGCGTTGTCGCTCATGATCTTCTGGCGGTCCTTCTGCGGAATCGCGATCTGCTCCATGAACTGCAGGTAGCTCTCCATCGTGGCGATCGGCCAGTCGGTGCCGAAGAGGACATTGTCAGGCTCCACGCCGTAGAGCAGCATGTCCTGCACCTGCCGGCTCATGTAGGTCTCGAACCGGTCGGTGAAGTCGCCGAGGACGAATCCGGACAGGTCGGTGTACACGTTGGCGTTCTTGTACACGACCTCCATGCAGTCCCGGATCCAGGGATTCCCCAGGTGGCAAATGACGAAGTTCACGTCGGGGTGATCCACCGCCACGTCATCCACGTGCAGCGGATGGGCGTACTTGACCTTGCCGCGCGGGTCGTAGGTGTCGCCGGAGTGGATCATGACGGGAAGCCGGTGCCGCGCCGCGAACTGGTACGCCGGCTCCCAGCGCAGGTCGGCGGGGTAGAACGGCTGGTAGCCCGGGTACAGCTTGAGCCCCTTGAGTTTCCCCGTGGCGACGTGCGGCTCGAGCTCGTCCAGTTCGGCGGGGGTGAACTGTTCGTAGCTCAGCCCCGCCACGACGTACAGGTGCGGCTGGTCCCGCACTGCCTCGAGGACCCGGAGGGTGGAGGGCCGGCCGGGCGTCACCTTGTAGGAGGTGAGGATGACGGCGATGTCCACCCGGTTCAGGCGCATGGCCCGGTTGAGCTCCGCCAGGCGCTCCGACACGCTTTCGACGGTGTCTTCCTCGTAATTGTTCAGGTGAACGTGACAATCAACGATCATCGCGACTTCCTGGTCCGCTGCAGGATGCCTGCCGCCCAGTCCTTGCCGCCCAGGCCGAAGGCGAGGGCCAGCGCCAGGCAGAAGCCGCCGAAGGCCAGCTGGAACGCCGAGAGGAGGACGTCGCCCGCGAACTGCAGCTGGCGCAGGGCAAGCGTCAGCACGAACGCGATGGTCGCGGCCCGCGCGAGGAAGCCGATCTCCTGCGCCCGGTCGACCCCGATGTTGTTGAGGTAGGTCTCCACCAGGCCGCCGAGGAAGCGCGCCAGCATCGAGCCGAAGACGACGATGACCAGGGCCACCAGGATGTTGGGGAGGTACTGGGACACCTGGTCGAGAATGGCGCCCGACACCGCCAGCCCCAGCACGTTGAACACCGCCAGCGCCACCACGAGCATCAGGAGCCAGTACACCACCGCGCCGGTGAGAGTCACGGCCGTGAACGGGACGCCACCACGCATCAGAAAGGTTTCCACCCCGGTGCGTTCCGCCGCCGACTCGAGCCGGATGAGGCGCAGCAGCTTGATGAGGCCCTTCTGCACGCCGCGGGCGATCAGCCAGCCGAAGATCAACAGCAAGGAGGCGCTGAAGAGCCGGGGCGACACGACTTGAAGTTGGGACCAGGTCAGGCGGAGGGCGTCGAGGATCGGGTCAACAACCGCATTCATGGGGTGGCTCCCGTCGGGGATATCGAATAGGATAATACCGGTAGGCACTGTCGGCATCCTGCGCCTCCGTCCCTGGCGGTGTGAGGCAGGTCACTTCGCAATCCCGGGCCGGAAGCGAGGCTTCATCCATGAGCCCTTCCCCCACCAGTCCGACCCGGTCGCCTCCGGTGGAAGTCCGGGGCATGCGCCCCGCCGACTTCACGGGTGTGCGGGCGCTGTGCGCGGCGGTCTATCCGTCCACGCCAACGTGGACGGAGGCACAGCTCGCCAGCCATCTCCAGGTCTTTCCGCAGGGGCAGCTCGTCGCGGCGCGCCGCGACACCGGCGAGCTCGTGGGCATGGCGGCGAGCCTCATCGTCCTGTGGGAGGACTATGGGCTCGCGGCCACCTGGCGGGACTTTACCGGGGCCGGGATGTTCACGACCCACGACCCGCTGCGGGGCCGGACCCTCTACGGCGCCGAGGTGATGGTCCACCCCGCGCTCCAGGGTCAGGGAATCGGGAAGCAGCTGTACGAGGCGCGCCGTGCGCTCGCCCGCGGGCTCGGGCTGCTCAGGATCAGGGCAGGAGCCCGCCTCCGGGACTACCACCACCACGCCGACCGACTCAGCCCCGAGGCGTATGTCGCCGCCGTCGTGCAGGGGTCGCTGGTCGACCGGACGCTGAGCTTCCAGCTGAGCCAGGGGTTCCAGGTCATTGGCGTCGTGTCGGGGTACCTCGCGCACGACCCCGACAGCCAGGGCCACGCGGCGGTGATCGAGTGGGTCAACCAGGACGTGGCGGCCAGGACCGGATACACGCCGCCGCCATGGCCCTCCAACGGTGGCCCCCCTCGGCCGAGGTTGAGCGGGGAGCACCGGAAGCGGGGCGTCGGACCCGGGGCCTAGCGAACTCGCCGCAGGCGCGGATACTTCCAGACCAGTTATGCCTCTTACCCGCCTCCTCCTTGCCGGCGCCATCGCCGGGCTCGCCGGCACCATGACCAGTTGGCTGGTGACCGGACACCTCTTCCACCGATTCCAGGCTCGCACTCCCGCGACCTGGCGCCCGGTGGAGGGGTATCGGCAGTACTCGCTCGCCAGTGCCATCACCCTGATCTCCGCCATCCTCGTGGTCCTGCTCTACGGCATGACCGGCGGAATTGCCGCTCTCGCGGGGTCCGGCTGGCTCACGGCCGGCCTCGCGTTCGGACTGCTCTGCTGGGCCACGCTGACGGCGCCCGTCCTCTGTTCCATGTCCCTCTTCGTAAACCTCGACCGCGGGATGGTCATCGGCCTCCTCCTCGACTGGCTGCTGGTGGCCCTCCTGGCCGGCGCGGCGGCAGCATACGCCGTCTCCTAGGAGTGCCCGGGCCGTGCCGTCGTCCATCCTCGTCAATCGTGCCCCCGTCCTGACCCTCTGGGCCACCGTCGTCGCCGAGCGGCTCGGCCACCCGCGCGCCACGGCCCTCACGCTGGGCAAGGCGGTGGCCGGGCTCAACGCCCAATCCAAGGGGCGAAGGCTCGGCATCTATGAGGCGCCGGTTGCGGAGCCATCCACTCGCAAGGCCGCCCAGCCCCCCAAGCCGGCCGGCGACACGGTGGCCCTGCTGGGCCGGGCCGTTCCCGTCGTGCACACGCCGAGCGGGATCCGGGCCGCCATCAAGGGAACCGCCGAGCACCCCGCGAGCGTTGAGAAATACCTGGCGCAGAAGTTCGGCGATGAACTGCCGGAGGTGGAGGCTGCCATGCGCGCGCTGGCCCGGGCGTACTCCCCGAAGCGGCTCGAGGCGATCGGGTTCGCCCTCTACGAGCAGTTCCGGCCCGAGATTCCCGAAGGGGTGAAGGGCTGGGGGGCGAAGGGCAGGCTGGACCTCGCGCGGCTGCATGCGCTCGCCAAGGAAGCCTGAGGGGTCATGCGACCCGAAGAACTGAAACATCTCAAGACGGCGCTGGCCGGCCGCTACCGGGTGGAGCGCGAGCTCGGTCAGGGGGGCATGGCCGTCGTCTTCCTCGCCGAAGACGTCAAGCACCGGCGGCGCGTGGCGCTCAAGGTGCTCCGGCCGGAAGTGGCCAGGTCGATCGGCTCGGCGCGGTTCCTTCGCGAAATCGAGATCGCCGCGCAACTGAGCCATCCCCACATTCTGCCACTCTTCGACAGTGGAGAGGCGGGGAAGCGGGGAGGCGGGGATGAATCCTTCCTCTTCTTCGTGATGCCGTTCGTGGAGGGAGAATCCCTGCGGGACCGGCTCGACCGCGAAAAGCAGCTCCCGCTCGACGACGCCTTGCGGATCACCCGCGGGGTGGCGGACGCGCTGACCTATGCCCACCGGCTCGGCTTCGTACATCGGGACATCAAGCCCGAGAACATCCTCCTCCAGGCCGGCCATCCGGTGGTCAGCGACTTCGGCATCGCCTCGGCACTCCACGCCGCGGTGGACAGCAAGCTCACCGACCCCGGCTTCGCGGTCGGCACACCGGCCTACATGAGCCCGGAGCAGTCGGTCGGCGAATCCGCGGATCCGCGAAGTGATGTGTACTCGCTCGGGTGCGTGCTGTACGAGATGCTGGCCGGCACACCGCCCTTCACGGGAGCCACGGCCCAGGCGATCCAGGCGCGAAAGGTCATCGATACGGTGCCGCGGCTCCGGACCGTGCGGGAAAACGTGCCGGAAGGGGTCGAGGTCGCGATCCGGGCCGCGCTGGCCAGGGTCCCCGCCGACCGGTACGCCACGGTGGCGGACTTCGCCGCCGCCCTCGCGCACCCGGGCCTGGCGCGCGCCCCGGCGCGGTCCGTGGCGGTCTTGCCATTCCTGAACCTCAGCGCCGTGCCCGACAACGAATATTTCGCGGACGGCATCACCGAGGACGTGATCGCCCAGCTCTCCAAGGTCCGTTCGCTGAAGGTCATTTCGCGCACCTCGGTGATGATGTTCAAGAAGCGCGAGCAGAGCCTCAAGGAAATCGGCGCGATGCTCTCGGCGGCCACCCTGCTGGAGGGAAGCGTGCGGCGCGTGGGCGACCGCGTGCGCATCGTGGCGCAGCTCATCGACGCGGAGACCGACCAGCATCTCTGGGCAGAGACCTACGACCGCCAGCTCACCGACATCTTCGCCATCCAGTCCGACGTGGCGCTCCAGATCGCCACCGCCCTCCGTGCCGAGCTCTCGCCCGACGAGCAATCGCGGATCCACCGGGAGCCCACGCGTGATCTCCAGGCCTACCAGATCTACCTGCAGGGACGCCACTGGTTCGTGCGGCACACGGCGGAAGGGCTCCGGCAGGCGGTGGACTATTTCAAGCGGGCCATCCAGAAGGACCCCGGCTTCGCGCTCGCGCACGCCGACCTGGCGCAGGCCTATACCGAGCTGGCGCTCGCGTCCGGCGGGGGACTCTTCCGCCCCGACCATGCGTTTGACCTGGCACGGCAATCCGTGTCGACCGCGCTGGCGCTGGACGGCGCGCTGGCCGAGGGGCATTGCATGCTCGGGTTCCTCCGGTTTGTCCGGGATTTCGACTGGAGTGCCGCCGAGGCGGAGTTCCGGCGGGCGCTCGAGCTGAGCCCCAACAGCGCGGACGCGAACGATCTCTACGGGCGCATGCTCGCGGCACTAGGGCGGCACGAGGAGGCGATCCGGTACGTGACCCGGGCCCAGGAACTCGACCCGCTGTCGCACCGGACCGATCTGGCGGCCGCCCTGCTCCGGGCGGGGCGCTACCAAGAGGCGCTGCCCGCCGCGGAACACGCGGTGACGCTCGACCCGGGGTACGGGAGGGGCCATGCCACGCTCGGCTGGGTGTACCTGAAGCTGGGCCGCGAGGAGGAGGGCCTCGCCGAACTTCGGCAGGGGGCGGAGCTCACGCTGAACGATGCGATGTTCCTCGCCCAGCTGGGCGAGGCGTATGCGTTGACCGGCCGGGAGATGGAGGCACGCGACGTGCTGCGGCGGCTCGAGGAGCGGTCACACGAGGAATACGTGACGCCATACTACTTCGCCTACGTGCACACCGGCCTGGGAGAGTACGACCGGGCAATCGACTACCTCGAGCAGGCCCTCGTGGAGCGTTCCGGTGGCCTGTACGGCATCAAGGCGTCGTT
>DAOMFQ010000035.1:3442-15061 GCA_035429905.1 Gemmatimonadales bacterium | reverse complement strand
GCCGGAAAATGCGCGAGGCCGGTCGCGAGACCGGCCCCGTAGGCTGTGGCGATGCAGGCGGAGGCGGGGGCCTTCACGGCCCCTCCGCGCTCATGGGGGCGGCGGGACGGCCCTGCCGCAGCGCGGCGCCCGGGTCACCTTGCGGAATCCTTCCATGACGTTGATCTCGATCGTCACGCGGGTCTGGTCCTTGTCGAGGTTCAGTTCGGTGACCACCGTGCCCTCGATGCTGGCCACATACCGGGCCGGCAGTCGATTGAGCGCGTACACCAGCACGTCGCTCCGGCACACCTCGCAGCCGCAGAAGTCGGGAAAATGACCCCGGAGCTGGTCGTAGGCCGACACCACATGCTCTTCGACGAGATTGTGAATCATAGGACCGCCAGTTGGGGGGCGACCACCGCGCCCGTGAACGTGGATCCTGTGGTCCCCGTGAGCCGCACCGTGCGGTATTCGCCGATGCACTCGGGAGCAAGGTCGAGCACCACCAGCAGGTTGGAGCGGGTGCGCCCCAGGAGATGCCCGCCGCGGCGCGCGGCGCGCTCCACGAGCACCTCGTGCACGCCGCCGACCCGCCCCGCGTTCCGCCGCCGGGTCTGCGCCCGCACCTGCGCGATCAGGCGCTGCAGTCGCTCCGACCCGACGTCCTCCGGGACCTGGTCGGGAATCCGGACGGCCGGCGTGCCCTCGCGGCGCGAGTACAGAAAGGTATACGCCTCGTCGAATCCCGCCTCGTCCACCAGGGAGAGGGTGTCGCGGAAGTCCGCCTCGGTCTCCCCCGGAAACCCCACGATCAAGTCGGTCGAGATCGTGATGCCGGGCATGGCGGCCCGCAGGTCCGCCACGACCTCGAGGTACCGGGCGCGGGTGTAGCGGCGCAGCATGCGCCGCAGCACCGCGTTCGAGCCGCTCTGCACCGGCAGGTGCACGTGTTCGCAGACCGCGGGCGTCTCGGCCATGGCCGCGATGACGCGTGGCGTGAAGTCGGTCGGGTACGGGCTGGTGAACCGCACCCGGCGGACCCCGTCGATGGCGCCCACCGCCCGGAGCAGGTCGCCGAAGTCGTGCGTGCCGTCATGATAGCTGTTGACGGTCTGCCCGAGCAGGGTCACCTCGCTGATGCCCGAGGCGGCCAGGTCCGCCACTTCACGGACCACCTCGGCCAAGCTACGGCTGCGCTCGGGACCGCGGGTATACGGAACGATGCAGAAGGTGCACTTGTAATCGCAGCCCCGCTGGACCGTCACGAACGCCGTCGGCCCCGGCTCCCGGACCTGTGGAACGTCTTCGTAGTGCTCCCACGACCGGAAGTCGGTGTCGTGCACCCGGCCGCCGGCGCGGGCAGTGCCGATCAGTTCGGGGAGGTCGCGGTAAGCGTCCGGGCCCGCCACGAGGTCGAGCCGGGGTACCCGGGCCAGCAGCTCGGCGCCGAGGCGCTGTGCCATGCACCCGACCACCCCGAGCACCGCCCCGTCCCGCGTGAAGCGCTGGAGCTCGCCCACCCGGCCGAAGACTCGCTGCTCCGCGTTGTCGCGCACGGCACAGGTGTTCACCAGCAGGACATCCGCGCCCTCCGGGCTGTCGGTCGTGACGTAGCCGTCGCGGCCGAGCACCCCCATGATGAGCGACGAGTCGGCCACGTTCATCTGGCAGCCGTAGGTCTCGATGTACACCCGCCTGGGCGTCGGCACGGTATCCACGTCAGGGCTTCAGGACGAGGCCGAAGTAGGACACCCAGGCGTCCTCCGAAAACCCGCCGTCGGACTTCCGCCAGATCCGCTCGACGGCCAGGTCCAGTGCGGCATGGCCCTTGGCGAACCGGATCCCGGTGCCGGTCGACACCCCGAACTCTGACGGCTGCTGGCCCGGAGCAACGGGAAAGGGCAGCTGGGCCACCCGCACCCCCACCCGCAGCGGGAACTTGCCTGGCGCGGTCACGTTCGTGACGATCTCGGCTCCGAGCGACGCGCGCAGCGTGTTGTCCGCCCCAACCCCACCCACCTCCTGAATTTCCGCGCTTGCGTCCGACCAGGTGGTGTACTCGACCTGGCCGTTGACGATCGCCTTCTGGCCGATCCGGTATTGCGCGCTGCCCGCGAACGACCAGGGCAGCTCGAAGGTGTACGCCTGGAGTGAGTCACGGTCCACGTTCATCGTGCCATCGTGCCGGATGACGCCGGCAACGAGCAGCTTTTCGGTCGGGTGGAAGACGGCCCCCAGGCTCAGGCCGATGGCGTTGTAGGCCAGTTCGGAACGCTGGTTTACGTTCGCGAGGACGGTGTCCCCGAACGTCCGATGCAGGGTGATACGGTTGGAACCGGTGATGAAGTGGAACCCGAAGCCCAGCGACAGGGTCCTCCCCTTCCGGTAGCCCACGGCCAGCCGGAAATCCGAGGTGCCGCCCTTCGATTCGAGCGAGTCGCGATACCCGACCGGAAAGCCGTTGACGTTGGTCGTGTCGGTCGTCACGATGCCGAAGTCCCGGTCCGTGTAGGTACCGAAGCTGCCCGAATAGTAGACCGGCGACTCCTTGTAGCGATTGACCACCGTGACCAGGGGAAAGCCGTCGTCCGACGCGGAGCCCTCGCCGCCCGGCGTGGTGCTTGATCGCCAGTCCTGGAAGAAGTTGAATCCTGCCGTCAGCCCGACGACGGAGGTGATGGCCGCGGGGTTGGTGCTCGAGAGCCCGTCCACCAGGGACACGCTGCCGCCCATGCCGGTCGCGCGGACCGAAATCGGCTCCTGGGGAATGCCGAGGCCGCGCACGCCGAAGATGGACGACTGCGCCGCCGCACCGGTCGTGACGGCGCACAGCATCACCGCGAGGAGAGAGAGGCGTCGCACTAGGGCTCCTCGAATTCGAGCGGCGCCACGTACGTGATCCGAAGCCGCGGGCCACCGACCGGACTGCGTGTGGAGGCGAACACCGGTCTGGTGAACGAGGACGCCTCGGGCTGGAGCGAGAGGAAGAACGCCTGCGCAGGAGGGTTTTCCGGTGCCTGCCACGTCTTCACGAGGTCGATCACCTCCAGCTTCACACTGTCGACGGACCCGACGGTGAGCGGGATGACACTCGAGAGCAGCGGGACAAGCGGGGACTTTGCCCCCTGGTCGCTCAGGACGCCGCGGGCCGTGATGGTGCTGGGAATCCCGGGTACCCCCGCAATCGGCGCCACGGGTGTCAGCACCAGTTCGGCGCGGAGGATTTCCACTCCGACCAGCGACGCGGGGGGTACATCGAAGCGTACGATGATGCGCGACGATGGCCCGCCGCCGAGCAGGAGCTGGTCCGGCGCGACGGCCGGCGGATTCTCCTCGACGTAGGTGGCGAAGGTCGGCGGTCGCTTGATGGAGGACGGTTGCTTCGTCGAATCGAGCTCGGGGACCGTGATGTAGGTGGTGATCGACGGAAGGAACAGACCCGCCGTGGTGCTGCCGAGCTCGACACCGGTGCTGGCGTCGGCGGTCACCGCCATGGCGATGGCCAGCACGCCGCTGTCCGCGGCGGGGATGTCCACCTTGAGGAGATCTGCTCCCGAAAAGGTGGCCGTGAGGACCCCGCTCTCCAGCGTGTCCGGCACGACCAGCGTGTCCATCAGCGCGGCCGGCGTGAGGAAGCTGGCCAGGTCGGCGTACGTCACGCCGCTGTCCACCGTCGCGGGGACGCGATACATCTGGAGGACGATCCCGGTGGCGTCCGGATCCCTGGCGAGCACCCCGATGCCGATGACGACGCTGTCGATCGTGTAGGCATAGGTGGAGTCGCCGACCCGGACCGAATCGGGGCGGGCCCCGAACCGGACGGTGGCCAGGTACTGGTCGGTGGGGCCGGGTGTCGAGACCAGGAGGCCCGTCCCCTGCCCCGCCAGCACGTACCCGATGAACGAGCTATCCTGGTCGAACACGGCGTCGATGACCGTGTCCTTGATCTGGACCACACCACCGGGGCAGGTCTGCGGGCAGTAGCCGGGGGTCGTCAGATCTTCCGTGCAGGCCAGGAGGCCGAGCAGGAGGACAGCGCCCCATGATCCCTTGGTCAATCTCAACGTGCCGACCCGCGAAGATGGTTCATCAAGGAGCACCGAGTCGATGGGGCGTGAAGGCGTCCGGCAGCAGTTCCACGAGCGTCCAGGACTGCTCCCGCGCGGGCCCCACCGCCAGCACGCGCAGGTCGAGCCCGAACTCGGCGAGCATTTGCCGGCAGGCGCCACAGGGCGAGGCCGGCGGGTCACTGTCGCTGACCACCACGATCCGGCGGAACACGCGTGCACCGGCGGCCACCGCGGACACCAGGGCGGTGCGCTCGGCACAGATCGTCAGCCCGTACGAGGCATTCTCGACGTTGCAGCCGCTGAATACTGCGCCGTCTGCGGCCTCCAGCGCCGCGCCGACCCGGAAGTGCGAGTAGGGCGCATAGGCGCGCTGCTGGGCCGCCCTCGCCGCCTCGACCAGGGCGTCAGCCATGCCAGATGTCTCCCAGGAAGGAGCGACCCGAGTCCAGCGGGGACACGCCGAGGAATTCCGCCACGGTTTGCCCGATGTCGGCGAAGGTGCTCCGCTCCCCGAGCGGCACCGGCCGGACCCGCGGGCCATAGGCCAGCAGGGGCACCCGCTCGCGGGAGTGATCCGTGGAAGGGGTGGTCGGGTCGTTCCCGTGGTCTGCGGTAAAGATAACGAGGTCCTGCTCGCGAACCTCCGCCAGGAGCCGCGGCACTGCCCGGTCGAGCTCCTCGAGCCCGGCGGCAAATCCCGGTACATCGTTCCGGTGCCCCCAGGTCTGGTCGAACTCGAGGATGTTGGCGAGCAGCAACCCCCGCCGCATGCTGGCGAGGGCGGACCCGATGAGGTGGTAGCCCTCGGCGTTGGTCGCGGCGTGAATGCTCGCGATGTTCCGGCCCGCGAAGAGGTCGTCCACCTTGCCCACGCCGATGCGCGGTACGTGCGCGTCGGCCAGGCGGTCCAGCAGCGTCGGGCCGGGAGGCGGCAGGCTGATGTCCTTGCGGTGCGCCGTCCGCTTCCAGCCGCCTTGCTCCCCGACGAATGGCCGGGCGATGACCCGCGACACGGCGTGCGGCGGCTGCAGCAGGGCCCGCGCTTCGTGGCACGCGCCGTAGAGTTCCTCCAGTGGAACGACGCCCTCGTGGGCAGCCACCTGGAAGACGCTGTCCGCCGACGTGTAGACGATCCAGCTCCCGGTGCGCACGTGTTCGGCGCCCAGCTCGTCGAGGATGGCGGTGCCCGAGGCCGCCTTGTTCCCGAGGACGGCCCGCCCGGTCCGCCGCGAAAACTCCTCGATGATCTCCTCCGGGAATCCGTCGGGGTAGGTCGGAAAGGGCCGGGTCAGCGTGAGGCCGCACATCTCCCAGTGACCTGTGGTGGAGTCCTTGCCGGCGCCGGCAGGCTGGCAGGTGCCCCACGCCGCCCTGGGTGACTCGACCGCAGCCACGCCGGTGAGCGGTGCGCAGCGCGCGAGCCCGAGCGCCTCCAGCTCCGGGAGCCTTCGCCCGCCGACCGCCCGCAGCGTGTTGCCAAGGGTGTCGCTGCCCGCGTCGCCGTAGGCCTCGGTGTCGTGGGCCGGACCAATCCCGAGCCCGTCGAGCACGATGATCGCCGCGCGACGTGTCACCGGGGCGGTGCACCCGACTGGACGAATCGGAAACGAAGCATCGTCACGACCTCGTCGAGCAGCTTCTGCTCGTCGGGCTCCAGGTGCCCGGCGGTCTTCTGCTGCAGCATGCCGAGCGTGTCGATCAGGGCCTGGCTCACCTGGCGCGCATCCGCCGCGCTCAGCCCCTCTGCGCCCGGCGGAAGCTTGCCGGCAAGCGCGCCCTCGGCCTGCTGGGCGAGGCCGAGCACGAGCGACATGAAATGCTGGTTCACGTGCCCTCCGCATATCGGCGCGGCACCCGCGCGCCAATGCCGGTGAGGAGTTCATAGTTGACGGTACGGCCGGCCGCCGCCTGCGCCTCGAGGCTGACCGCTCCACCATACAGCGTGGCCACGGTGCCCACTGCCACGTCGTCGTCGCCGACGTCCACCATGACGAAGTCCATCGTCACGCGCCCGACCATCGGGTAGACCCGACTCCCAAGCTCCACCGAGCCGGTACCGCTCAGCGCGCGGGGAATGCCATCGGCGTAGCCTGCCGCCACGGTGACGATCGTCGTGTCATGCGGGGCACGCCAGCTGGCGCCGTAGCTCACCGAGTCGCCGCCCCGGAGGCGCCGCCGCGCCACGACCGGCGCGTGGAACCGGACCACGGTCCGCGGGCGGGGCGTGCCCGCACCGGCGGCGCCGCCGTACAGGAAGATCCCGGGCCGGACCAGGTCGCCCGCGAAGGAGGTGCCGCGAAGCGCGGCGGCACTGTTCGCGGCGTGCACCATGGCGGGGCGCCGGGGAAACCCGGCCACGACGCCGTTGAGCCGTTCCCATTGCTGTTGCACCGCCTGGGCGTCGAAGTCCGAGGAGTGGAAGTGGGTGAACACCCCTTCCCATCCCGGTGCCGCGTCCAGCAGCCGTCCCGCCTCACTCAACCCGGCCGCGTCGCTCCAGCGAAACCCCAGGCGGGCCATCCCGGTGTCGATCTCGACATGGAACGGCCGGTCGCCGGCGGCGATCCAGCGCCTGAGACCCTCGAGATCCCCGAAGACGGGGCGGAAATTCTCGCGATGGCAGGTCTCGAACTCTTCCGCGGCAAGCGGACTGAATACCACGATGGGGAGGCGAATTCCTGCCCTGCGCAGGTCCAGGCCCTCCTCGATCGTCGCGACTCCGAAGCCCCACGGGTCCACCGCCTCGAGGGCGCGCGCCACCGGAACGGCGCCGAGGCCGTAGGCGTTGGCTTTGACCATGGGAAGGAGGCGGGAGCCGGAGACCGAGAGCACGGTCCTGGCGTTGGCGACGAGGGCGCCAAGGTCGACATCGGCCCAGGCACGGGCCGTCGGGATCGGGTTTGACGCGCTCACGAGACGGCGGGTATGATACCGTTCACGGAGGATAAATGCAAGAGAATTCAGCGCTTGGGCGCGCGATGGAGATGGTCAGGGACCTGCGGTCGCGCTGCCCCTGGGACCGGGCCCAGACCCGGGAGACACTTCGGCCGTACCTGGTCGAGGAAGTGCTCGAAGTCGACCAGGCCCTTGTCTCCGGAGACCCTGCCCTCTTGCGCGATGAGATGGGCGATTTCCTCCTCCACCTGGCCTGGCAATTGGTGCTGGCCGAGGAGCTGGGGGAGTTCACGGCCGCGGAGGTCGCCGACGACCTGGTGGCCAAGATGCAGCGGCGCCATCCCCACCTCTTCGACCTCGGACCGGCCCGGCCCTGGGAGCAACTCAAGCGCCGGGAGCGCCCCCGGGGAACGCTCGAGGGACTGCCTCCGACCCTGCCCCCCTTGCTGCGCGCCTTTCGGCTGCAGGAGCGAGCCGCCTCGGTCGGATTTGACTGGGACGACGTTCAGGGGCCGATGGACAAGGTCCGAGAGGAGCTGCGGGAGGTGGAGGAGCACCTGCCGGTGGCGGGACAGCGTGGCGGCGGGGCAGCGGGACCGTACACCGAGCATCAGCCACCGGCGATCGCCAGCGATGAGCTGATTGACGAGATCGGTGACCTGCTCTTTGCCGTGGTCAACCTGTCACGGAAGGCGGGCGTGGCACCGGGGAACGCCCTGGACCGTGCCAACCGGAAGTTCACTGATCGCTTCCGCGCCGTCGAACGCCTCGCCGCCGAGCGCGGGATCGATCTGCACTCCGCGGGGCTCGTGGGGCTGGATCGGTTGTGGGATGAGGTCAAGGAGAGGGAGGAAGGAGAAAGGGACTTGGGACTTGGAGGGGCGTAAGGCGTAAGGAGAAAAGAGAGCATCGGGCGCGATCTCCTGGCTCCTTCCTCTTTCCACCCCTCCAAGTCCTTTGGTCCCCTTCCTCTTTCCTCCGTCTACGGATATAGCCGATGAATCTGCCGCGGGAACGCGATCGATTCCCTGATGTGCGGGTTGCCGCAAATCCACGCCACCGTGCGCTCGAGGCCCAGGCCGAAGCCGCTGTGCACGAAGGTCCCGTACTTCCGGAGGTCGAGATACCAGCGGTACGCCTCCGGGTCCAGTCCCTGTTCCACGATGCGGGCGAGCAGCTTGTCGTGGTCGTCCTCGCGCTGTGATCCGCCGATGATCTCCCCGTAGCCCTCGGGCGCCAGGCAGTCGTTGCCCAGGATGGTGCGCGGATCGTCGGGGTTTTCCTTCATGTAGAACGCCTTGATCGCCTTCGGGTAGTTGCACACAAAGACCGGGCGGTCGTACTGCTTGGCGAGCAGCGTCTCGTCGTCTCCCCCCAGGTCCTTTCCCCACGCGATGTCCGAGCCGAGCCCCTGCAGCTTCGCCACCGCGTCGGTGTAGGTGATGCGCGGGAACGGGCCCACGACCCGCTGGAGCGGGGTCACGTCGCGCTCCAGCTCCTTCAGGTCTTCCTGCCGGCGGTCCAGCACCCGCGCCACGATGTAGGTGACGAAGTCCTCCTGCAGGCGCATGTTGGCGTCGGAGTCGTTCCAGGCCACCTCGGGCTCCACCATCCAGAATTCCGTGAGGTGGCGGCGCGTCTTCGACTTCTCGGCGCGGAAGGTCGGGCCGAAGCAGTACACCTTGCCGAGCGCCGCGGCCGCCGCCTCGACGTACAACTGCCCCGTCTGCGCGAGGTAGGCCTTCCCGAGATCGAAGTAGTCGGTGCTGAAGAGATTGCCGGCTTCTTCACCGATCGAGCCGGTCAGGATCGGGGTGTCCACCAGCACGAAGTCGCGCTCGTAGAAGAAGTCACGGATGGCCTGCTCGACCTCGTTCCGTACCCGCGCGATGGCCACCTGGCGCCGGCTCCGGAGCCAGAGATGGCGGTGCTCGAAGAGGAAGCTGCTGCCGTGCTCCTTCGGGGTGATCGGAAAGTCGGGGCTCGCCCCCAGAATCTCGAGGGCGCTGGCCGTCAGCTCATACCCGCCGGCCGCGCGGGCATCGGCCCGCACCTCGCCCGTCACCGCGACCGATGTCTCCTGCGTCAGCGCGGCCAGCCGCGCCCAGGTCTCCTCGGACACCTCCCGCTTGGAAAACACGGCCTGGAGGTATCCGGACCCGTCGCGGACCACCACGAAGGCAATCTTGCCGCTCGACCGCGTGGTGGACACCCAGCCGCGGACGGAGACGGCCTGGCCGACGTGGCGGCTCAACTCGTTGATGCGGGCGTAAGGCATGAGACTCAATGGCGGTAAGGGTCGACAGGAGGTGCATTTTACACCCGCTACCCGACGCGGAACAACTCCGTGGCCCGGGGGAACCGGGCCAGCGCGCGGGCGCGGAGCGCCTGGTTGGCCGTGCGCTGCAGCGTCGGGTCCGCGGCGAGGACCTCTCCCGCGAGGTCCCGGGCCCGCTGCAACAGGTCGGTGTCTTCGGGGAGCCGCGCGTGGCGGACCTCGATCCCGCCCGACTGGCGCGCACCGATGAGATCGCCCATGCCGCGCTCCTTGAGATCCAGTTCGGCGATCGCGAACCCGTCATTGGTGGCGGCGAAAGCCTTGAGCCGGTCGGGCGGCCTCCCCCCCACCAGCAGGATGCAGTGACTGTCCCCCGTGCCCCGGCCGATCCGGCCGCGGAGTTGGTGCAACTGCGCCAGGCCGAAGCGTTCGGGGTGTTCGATCAGCATGACGGTCGCGTTCGGCACGTCGATGCCGACCTCGATGACCGTCGTGGCCACCAGCACCTGCAGGGCGCCGTCGCGGAAGCGGCGCATGACCCGGTCCCGTTCCTCCGCTTTGAGCCGGCCGTGCACCAGGCCGACCGAGAACTCGGGCCACCTGGCCGTGAGGATTTCCGCCATGGTCGTGGCGGCCCGGAGGTCCGCCTTCTCCGATTCCTCGATGATCGGCAGGACCACGTAGGCCTGCCGGCCCGCCCGGCACTCCGCTTCCACGAACGTCAGCACCCGTTCCCGCTGCTGCTCGCTCCGGAGCGCGGTCCGCGTGACACCCCGCCCCGGCGGCCGCTCGCGCAGCCGCGACACGTCCAGGTCGCCGTAGAGGGTGAGCGCCAGTGACCGGGGGATGGGCGTCGCCGACAGGAGCAGCACGTCGGGGGCCGAGCCCTTGCCGATGAGTGCCGCCCGCTGCTCGACACCGAACCGATGCTGCTCGTCGATGACCACCAGGCCGAGCCGCCGGAAGGCGACGCTCTCCTGCATGAGGGCGTGCGTCCCCACGGCAATCCGGGCGCCTCCCTGCCCGAGCCGGGCGCGTGCGGCGCTCTTCGCCGCCGCCGTCATCTTGCCGAGGAGGAGCTCCGGCACGATGCCCAGTGGGGCGAGGAGCTCGGCCAGCGTCCGCGCATGCTGTTCCGCCAGCAGCTCGGTCGGCGCCATGAGCGCCGCCTGGAAGTCGTTCTCGACGGCCAGCAGCATGGCGAAGAGCGCCACCACGGTCTTGCCGGTCCCGACATCGCCCATGAGCAGGCGGTGCATCCGCTCGGGCGCCGTCATGTCCGCCGTGATTTCGCGGATGGCCTGCTTCTGGTCGTCGGTGAGCTCGTACGGGAGCTTTCCCTTGAGCGCGGAGGTGAGCTCGCGGCGCACCTCGAACGCGATGCCGCTGCGCTGGCGCTTGGCCAGCGTGCGGGCGCGGACCAGCATCAGCTGCAGGTCGAAGAGCTCGTCGAACGCGAGCCGCCGGCGCCCCTGCTCCGCCTCGGCGACTGTGGCGGGCCGGTGCACCGCGCGGAGCGCATCGGCCAGCCCCGGGAGCCCGAGCTCCGTGCGGAGCTGCGCCGGCAGCACGTCGTGCACCAGCGCGATCAGCGCGTCGAGGTGCCGGTCCACCAGGCCGCGGATGATCTTGTGACTCAACCCCTCGGTCGCCGGGTACACCGGCAGGACACGGCCGCTTTCCGGGCCGACCTCTTCGCCTTCGTCCGCCAGGATGAGGAATTCGCGCGGCGCGAGCTGGCGCCCGTGGTAGAACCGCACCGTGCCGGCCACCAGGAGCGTCTGGCCCACCTGGATGGTGCGGTCGAGGAAGGCCTGCCCCGGCCAGGCACATTCGAGCACGCCCGAGGCGTCGCGCAGCACCGCGCGGAAGATGCGCAGGCCTCGCCGCGTGGGCACGACTCCCTTGTCCACGACCCGCCCGATGCCGGCCACCTCCTCCCCCACGCGCGCCTGCGCGAGCGGGCTGACCGAGCTGGCGTCGAGATAGCGGTGGGGAAGGTGCCAGAGGAGGTCCTGCGCGGTGGCCACGCCGAGGCGGGCGAAGGCGTCCGAGCGGCGCTCGCCCACTCCCTTCAGGAACTTGACGGGCGTGTCGAGCCGGAGGCCGGGGGCGGCGTCACCCCTCGTCGGCAAGGAGATGCCTGGCGAAGTCCCGCGCATCGAAGGGCGCGAGGTCGTCGAGCCCTTCGCCGCGGCCGAGGAAGCGGATCGGCACGCCGAGCTCCCGGCGGAGCGCCACGACGGCTCCCCCCCGCGCAGTGCCGTCCAGCTTGGTGACGATCAGTCCGGTCGGCGGCACCGCCGCGGCGAACAGCTTGCCCTGCTGGACGGCGTTCTGCCCCACGGTGCCGTCGAGCACGAGCAGGGCCTCGTGGGGCGCGCCGGGAGACCG
>DAOMFQ010000035.1:0-3422 GCA_035429905.1 Gemmatimonadales bacterium | reverse complement strand
CTCCTTGCTCATCTTCTCCATGAGGCCTTCCTGTGTGTGCAGGCGGCCGGCGGTGTCCACGAGCACCGTGTCAGCCCCGCGGGCCAGCGCCGCCTCCACCGCGTCGAAGGCCACCGCCGCCGGATCGCCGCCCGGTGCGCCGGAGACGCAGGGCACGCCGAGCCGGCCCGCCCACACCTCGAGCTGGGCGATGGCCCCCGCGCGCCAGGTGTCCGCTGCGGCCAGCAGGACGTTCCTGCCCTGCCCCTGCAGGCGATGGGCGAGTTTCGCGGTGGTGGTGGTCTTTCCGACGCCGTTGACGCCCATGACCAGGATCACGGTGGGCCCCGGCGTCGCCCGCGCCACGTCCTGCGGGTCGTCGGCCCCGGTCAGCAACTGCGCGATACGTTCCGCGATGCCGTCCCGAAGTTCCGCCTCGGTCTTCCAGCGTCCGCGCCGCACGCCGTCTTCCACGACGGCCATGAGGTCCATCGTGGCGGGCACGCCGAAGTCGGCCTCGAGGAGGAGGCGTTCCATCGCCTCCACATCGGCGGCGTTGAAGCCGCGCACCATGGCGCCGACGTCGGTAAGCGCCAGCCGCTTGAGACGGCCCCACAGGCCGAGCTTGGCCGACTCGGTCACCCGGTCTCGTTTCATGCGGGGAATCTAACGGGCCGATCAGCGCAGCCCGAGCCGGCGGCGCGCCAGCCATTCGGCCGCGAGGGCCAGGAGGACGAGCGCATAGAGCCAGGGCCAATCACGCGCCGTCCGTCGCGCGCCCGCCGCACCCGCGGGCATCGGCTGTTCCCGGGCCACCACGGGCCGGGCGAGCCACTCGCGCGACCAGGTGTCCACCGCAACCGTTCCGACCCCGCCGCGCGGTCCCGCCATCCGGTAGCGGTAGGTCCCCGGCGGCAGCCACATCGTGGCGCGCCCGTCGCCGCCGAACCGGAGGGTGTCCTGCCGCACACCGTCCGGCCCGTCGAACGCAATGGGCAGCATCGTGGTCGAGTCTTGTAACCGTTCGAAGACCAGCGGCATGCCCTGTTCGACCACGGTGCGAACCACGCGCGCCTCCGCTGCGCCCTCCTCCGGCGCCGCCAGCAGCCAGGCAACGCTTGATGCGATCATCGTGCGATAGACCTCGGTGCTCGGCCCGCCACGGAAGGCCCACCGCCAGAAGCCCTCGGCGCCCACCAGGATCTCCCGCCGCTTTCCCGCCTGCCGACCGAGCAGGACGGGTCGGGCCGCGCCACGCCGGCCCTGTTGTGCGGTGAGCCCCACCCAGTCGCCTGCGCCCGCCACCAGTGCGAGCCCGCCGGTCACCGGCGGCAGTGATTCGACGGGAACCCCAAGGAAGGCCATCGCCACGGGCGACACCGGCGCTCCCGACACGTACCACTCACCGGCCCCGCCGACGGCATCGGGCCAGCGAAGCAGGCCACGGGCGCCGGTCGTGGCGTCCATCCCGTCCGCCGCTCCCCGGACGACCAAGAGGTCGGCTCCTTTCGCGGCGCGCTGGACCGTGCCCGCGCCGACCTCCGCGAGGCCCTCCATGTCGCGCCACCGATCCGCCTCGAGCTTGACGTATCCCTTCACCGGCAGGTCCGCCACTTCCCGAAGCGTCCGATACAGGAACCGCGCGTCCCAGTCGCCGGGGGCGGCGAGGACCACGATGCCGGGGGTGGCCGCGAGGTGGACGGCCACCAGGCGGGCATCATCCCTCGGCTCGGCGTCGGCCGCACCCGCGAGCTCCACGCGGAGCAGGTGGAACCCGGCCGGGATGCCGCGAGTGGGCACGACCAGGCGCACCGGCACCTCGGCCCCGGGCGACACCCGGACCCGCTCACGCGCGAGCACGCGAGCGCCCAGCATTGCGGTCACGACGGCGGAGTCCTCCGTCTCGGCGCCGTCGAGCCGCACTTCGACCGACAGCTCGACGCTGTCGCCGACCGTAGCCCGCGCAGGCGCGCCAACCTCCACCAGCGCCAGGTCGCGCACGACCTTCCGCGGCAGGACGACCATGCCGGAGGACGCGAGCAAGTCCGCCGGGATATCTCCCGCACCGTCGAGTTCGCCATCGGTGACGACCACGACCCGCCTCCCGGTCGACACGGCGGACGAAAGCGTGGTGCCGAGCTCGCTGCGGCCCCGGTCCGGAATCGAATCTGTCCAGGGCCGGGCGTCGCCGAACCACCGCACCTGCCCGAGGCGGTGCGCGGAATCGGAGGCGAGGCGCCATCGGTCGGGGGACGCGGTCATGCTGAGCGACGCGTCGAGGAGCACCACGGGCGGCCGCGTGTCCACCGACCCGGGGCAGCTCGGATTGGCGAGCAGCGCACCCAAGCCGCCCCAGGCCACGGCGCGGGCCGCCATGGGAATCCAGGTCCGCCGCCCCCGCGGCTCCAGCCGGAGATAGGTCAGGAGCGCCACGGAGGCGCCGAGCGGAATCAGGAGGAGGTTGAGCATGGAGTTCTGCGAGATCCTACGCGCCGGCCGGCGGGAGGATTCGACGGAACCGGCGCGGGAGTGTGGCGCTCAGTGGCCGAATTGGGCGAGCGGCAGGCCTTCGGGAGGGTACAGCAGGGCCGTAAGCCGGGCGCGCTGGACCTCGAACGCGGAACGATCGGCCGAGGCGACAGGCTGACCATTGCCGAGGTCGAGCCGGCGCGAGTCGCGCGCGACGCCGTTTACCCGGAACTCGTAGTGCAGGTGTGATCCGGTGGCCAGGCCGGTGGCGCCGACCCGGCCGATCACCTGGCCCTGCGAGACGCGGCTGCCCTGGCGGACCAGGATGGCACTGAGATGCCCGTACCTCGTGACGATCCCGTTGGCGTGCCGGACCTCGATCAGGTTCCCATACCCGCCCGAGCGGCCCGCTTGGGCTACCGTGCCATCGCCCGCGGCGAGCACCGGCGTGCCATAGTCCGCGGCGTAGTCCGTGCCCTGGTGTTGGCGGGCGAACCCGAGGATCGGGTGCCGCCGCGAGCGGTTGAAGCTCGACGAGATGCGCCGGAACTGCAGCGGCGCGCGCAGGAAGGCCCGCTTCAGGGACTGCCCGTCCACATCGTAATACGACGGCTTCCCGTCCTGGCCCTCGAAGCGAAACGCCGTCTGGGCCCTGCCGTTCACGGTCAGGTCGGCGGCGAGGATGCGCCCGAACCGCACCTCTCCCTCTTCGGACACCATCCGCTCCAGCACCACCTGGAATCGGTCACCGGGGCGGATGTCGCGGGTGAAGTCCACCGACCAGGCGTAGACGTCGGCCAGGTCCCATGCCAGGCGCTCCCGCTCCCCACGCCCGAGCATCGCATCATCGACGCCCTCGTCGAGCGCCACGTAGAGCGAGTTGTCGATCGGGCCCTGGATGCGGACGACCTCCGGCCGCCACGCGATCGGCTGCACCTCGGTGGTCCATCCCTCCTCCGACCGGAGGAACTGCA
>DAOMFQ010000034.1:11633-15190 GCA_035429905.1 Gemmatimonadales bacterium | reverse complement strand
AGAATTCCAGACTGGCGCCTGCCACGCCGGGCGCTTCGAGACCTCCATCGTGCTTGCCGAGCGACCGGAGCTGGTGCGCGCCGCGCAGAAGCAACTGCCGCCCAACCCGAGGTCGCTCTCCGAGGCCATTCGCGCGGGGCGCGGCACCTTCGCGGAGGCCGGCGGTCCGCGGGCCTATTTCGGCTATCCCGCCGACGCGACCGCCGAGGAGGGCCGCGCGCTGGTGGACGCCCTCGGGGCGATCCTCGAGGAAGCCGCCCTCCCACTTCTCGCCGACGACTGAGAGAGTAGCCCAATGCGGCTCGATGGCAAGACGGCGGTGGTGACGGGCGGCGGCCAGGGGATCGGCGCCGCGGTGGTGCGCGCGCTGGCGGGCGCCGGCGCGTCGGTGGTGGTGTCGGGCCGCACGCTGAGCAAGGTGGAAGGGGTGGCCGAGGAGCTGCGCGCGCGGGGCCACGAAGTCTGGGCCGCCGCCTGTGACGTGAGCGACCCTGAGGCCATCACGCGGTTCGCCGCGGTGGCGCGGGACACGATGGGCCCGGTGGACATCCTGGTCAACAACGCCGGCATCGGCCACTCCGCGCCGCTCGCGAAGACCACCCTGGAGGACTGGGAACACACCATCCGCGTCAACGCGACGGGCGCCTTCCTCTGCCTGCAGGCGTTCCTGCCCGCGATGCTCGAGCGGAAATGGGGCCGTATCATCAACGTGGCCAGCATGGCGGGGCTCGAGGGGTCGCGCTACATCGCGGCGTACGCGGCGAGCAAGCACGCGATGGTGGGGCTCACCCGCGCAGCCGCCGCCGAGGTGGCGGGCACGGGCGTCACGGTCAACGCCGTCTGCCCCGGCTACGTGGACACGCCGATGACCGAGGCCACCATCGCCAACATCGTGCGGAAGACCGGCAAGACGGCGGACGAGGCGCGGGCCGCCATCGTCGCCACGATGCCGGGCGGACGGATGATCCAGCCGGAGGAGGTGGCGCACGCCGTGCTCACCCTCGCGGCGGACGCAACCGGCACCATCAACGGACAGGCCGTCGTCCTCGACGGGGGAGCAACGCGCGCATGAGCTGGGACATCATCAATCCCCGCGGCCAGCCCAAGGGCTGGAACGACGGACTGCTCGCCCCGGCCGGGGGGCGCACGCTATTCGTGGCCGGCCAGACGGCGAGCGACGCCTCGGGCAAGGTGCACCCCGCCGACTTCGTGGCCCAGTTCCGCCTGGCCCTGGCCAACACCCTCGCGGTGGTGCGGGCCGCCGGCGGCGAGCCCACCGACATCGGGCGGATGACGGTGTACGTCCTCGACATGGACGGCTACCGGAAGGCGCGGAAGGAACTGGCCGGCGTCTGGAAGGAGCTGATGGGGCGGCACTACCCGGCGATGGCGCTGGTGCAGGTGTCGGCGCTGCTCGACGAGCACGCGCTCATCGAGATGGAGACCACCGCGGTGGTGCACCATCAGGACCGGAGACTGGTATGACGATCGCGCCGAAGTCGTTCCTGTACTCGGTGGACGCCTCCACCGGCGTCGCGACCATCACCCTCAACCGCCCCGACAAGCTCAACGCGCTCACCTTCGAGGTGTACCGCGAGCTGACCGACACCTTCCGGGGCCTGGGCAAGGAACCCGGCGTGCGGGCGGTGGTCATCACCGGAGCGGGGCGGGCCTTCTGCTCCGGGGGCGACGTCGAGGACATCATCGGCCCGCTGCTCAGCATGAAGCTCCCCGAGCTCCGGAACTTCACCCGGCTCACCTGCGACCTGATCCTCGCCATCCGCCGCTGTCCGCGGCCCGTGGTGGCGGCGCTCAACGGCACGGTGGCGGGGGCGGGCGCCGTCATCGCCTCGGCCTGCGACTTCCGCATCGCGGCCGAGCGGGCCAAGATCGCGTTCCTCTTCGTGCGGGTGGGGCTCTCGGGCGCCGACATGGGAGCCGCGTGGCTCCTCCCGCGGCTGGTGGGGCACGGCCGCGCCACGCAGATGCTGATGACCGGCGACTTCACCACCGCGGCGCGCGCGAAGGAAATCGGCCTCTACCACGAGGTGGTGGCCGACGGCGACGTACTGACGGTGGCCACCGCGCTCGCCGAGCAGCTGGCCCGCGGGCCGAAGGAGGCGCTGGCCGCCACCAAGGCCGCCATCGACCTCGAGGCGGCGATGGACCTCGAGAACGCGCTGGTGCACGAGGCGGAGGCGCAGGCCCAGCTGATGCTGGGACCCGACTACAAGGAGGGGTTCCTGGCGTTCACCGAGAAGCGGGACCCGAAGTTCCCGTGAGGCCCGACATCGAGCCGGTGGCGGCGTTCCTCGAGCCGCGGCACGCCGAGGTGGCGGCTGCCGTGAGCGCCTTCGGCCAGGCGCAACTCGCGGGGAGCCCCGATCCTGACACCGACGCCGAGGCGCGGCGCCGGGCGCGGGCGCTGGTGCCCCTCCTCGCCGCGGCCGGACTGTACGAGGCGGTCGAGCGGCTCGACCTCCGCGCGGTGTCGCTCATCCGCGAGGGGCTGGCTTGGCATTCGCCGCTGGCCGACGAGGTGTACGCCCTCCAGGCGCTGGGCTCGATGCCGATCCGCCTCGGCGGGAGCGCGGCGCTCCAGGCGAAGTGGCTCCCCGCCATCGACAACGGCGAGGCGATGTGCGGCTTCGCCATGACGGAACCGGAGGCGGGCTCTGACGTGGGGGCCATGACCACCCGCGCCACGAAGGACGGTGAGCACTGGGTACTGGAGGGGCGGAAGGCGTTCATCTCGAACGCCGGCATTGCCGACGTGTACGCGGTGTTCGCCACCACCGACCCGTCGAAGGGCGCCAAGGGCATCAGCGCCTTTCTCGTCCCGGCCGACGCGCCGGGGCTCGTGTTTGCCGGCGCGCAGGTGATGAGCGCGCCGCATCCGCTGGGTGAATTGAGCTTCGAGCGCTGCCGCATTACCGCCGACCACATCCTGGGCGAGCCGGGCCGCGGGCTCGGGCTGGGCCTCGCGACGCTCGACCGGCTCCGCGCCACCGTGGGCGCAGCGGCGTGCGGGATGGCGGCGCGGGCGCTCGACGAGGCGGTAGCGCACGTGAAGGGGCGGAAGCAGTTCGGGAAGCCGCTCGCCGAGTTCCAGCTGACGCAGGGGCGGATCGGCGAGATGGCCACCGAGCTCGCCGCCGCTCGGCTCCTGGTGTACCGGGCGGTGTGGGCCAAGGACCGGGGCGCGGAGCGCGTCACCCTCGAGTCGGCGATGGCCAAGAGCTTCGCCACCGAGGCGGCGCAGCGCATCGTGGACGGCGCGGTGCAGCTGCTCGGCGGGCGCGGCGTCGTGGCCAGCCACCCGGTGGACCGGCTCTACCGCGCGGTGCGCGCGCTCCGGATCTACGAGGGCACCACCGAGATCCAGCGGCTCCTGATTGCGCGGGAAGTGCTGGGCGGCGCATGAAGGTGGCCGTCATCGGCGGCGGACCGGGCGGGCTCTACCTGGCCATCCTGCTCCGCCGCGCCGACCCGACCACGCAGGTCACAGTCTGGGAGCGGAACCGGATCGAGGACACCTTCGGCTTCGGCGTGGTGCT
>DAOMFQ010000034.1:0-11533 GCA_035429905.1 Gemmatimonadales bacterium | reverse complement strand
GAGGGCAACGCCAAGCATTTCGGCGCCACGGTGGATCTCCGCCCCAACCGGTTCGTCTGGCTCGGCACCTCGCGTCCCTTCCCCTCCTTCTTCTTCTCCTTCCAGCAGAACGCGCACGGCCTCTGGCGGGTGCACGCCTACCAGTACGCCGAGGGCGAGTCCACCTTCATCGTGGAAACGACCGACGCGGCGTGGAAGGCGGCGGGGCTCGAGGGGGCGGACGAGGCGGCCACCATCCGGTACTGCGAGGCGCTGTTCAAGGAGGAGCTGCAGGGCCATCGCCTGGTGGCCAACCGCTCCATCTGGCGGCAGTTCCCCACCATCAAGTGCGCCAGCTGGTCCGACGGCCGGCTGGTGCTCTTGGGCGACGCGGCGCACACCGCGCACTTCTCGGTGGGCTCGGGCACCAAGCTGGCCATGGAGGACGCCATTGCCTTGGCGAAGGTCCTGCAGGGCGTCCGGGAGGTACCGACCGCCCTCAAGACCTACGAGACCGAGCGGCGGCCGGGGGTCGAGAGCGTGCAGCGCGCCGCGCAGGCCAGCCTCGAGTGGTTCGAGGCCACCGAGCGATACGACGAGCTCGAACCGCTGCAGTTCGCCTACAGCCTGCTCACCCGGAGCCTCCGCATCACGCACGAGAACCTCCGCACCCGCGACCCGGCCTTCGTGGAGCGGGTGGAGCGGTGGTACGCCGACAAGGCGGGGGTGAAGCCGGTGCCGGGCAGGAAGAGCCCCCCGCCCTTCCTGACGCCGTTCCGGCTCCGCGACCTCCGGCTCGTCAACCGCGTGGTGGTCTCCCCGATGTGCCAGTACTCCGCGGTGGACGGCGTGCCCAACGACTGGCACCTCCAGCACCTCGGGAGCCGGGCCATCGGCGGTGCGGGGCTGGTGATGACCGAGATGACCGACGTGAGTCCCGACGGCCGGATTTCCCCGGGCTGCACCGGCATCTACAGCGACGCGCAGGTGGCGGGCTGGCGGCGCATCGTGGCGTTCGTGCGGGAGCACGCGCCCGACACGAAGATCGGCATGCAGCTGGGGCACGCGGGGCGGAAGGCCGCCACGCGCCTCATGTGGGAGGGCGACAACCGGCCCCTGGAGCGCGGCGCCTGGCCCATCATGTCGGCGTCGCCCATACCGTGGAAGCCGGAGAACCAGGTCCCGAAGGAGATGACGCGGAAGGACATGGACCAGGTGCGCGACGAGTTCGTGCGGGCCACCGAACGGGCGCTCGAGTGTGAATTCGACCTCGTCGAGGTGCACCTGGCGCACGGCTACCTGCTGGCCAGCTTCATCAGCCCGCTCACCAACCGGCGCACCGACGAGTACGGCGGCCCGCTGGAGCACCGGATGCGCTTCCCGCTCGAGGTGCTCCGCGAGGTGCGCCGGGCGTGGCCCGCCGAGAAGCCGCTCACCGCGAGAGTGTCCGCCACCGACTGGCACCCGGACGGGCTCAGCGGCGCGGAGTCGGTCGAGGTGGCGCGGCTCCTCGCCCTGGTGGGGGTGGACGCGGTGGACGTGTCGGCGGGGCAGACGATCCCCGATCAGCGTCCTATATATGGACGGGCGTTCCAGACGCCCTTTGCCGACCGGATCCGCCACGAGGCGGGGATGGCCACGCTGGCGGTGGGCAACATCCAGAGCCACGAGGACGTGAACGCCATCCTGGCCGCGGGCCGCGCCGACCTGGTGCTGATGGCGCGGGCCCACCTCTGGGACCCGTACTGGACCCGGCACGCGGCGTACGCGCTGGGGCACCCCCTGCCCTGGCCGCCGCAGTACGAGTCGCTGAACAACTACAATTCGAGAATCTGAAGGCGGGGAGGCGGGGAAGCGGGGAGGTGCCGATGACGCACACTTCCCCGCCTCCCCGCTTCCCCGCCGCCTCCTACGGAGCGCCTGATGCATCTCGCGCGAATCGACTGGATCATCATCTCCATTTCCATCGTCGTCTCGTTCCTGCCGGCGCTGTTCTTCGCCAAGCGGGCCGGGTCGAGCACCGCCGAGTTCTTCACCTCGGGTCGCGCGGCGCCCTGGTGGCTGATCGGCATCTCGATGGTGGCCACCACCTTCAGCACCGACACGCCGAACCTGGTGACCAACATGGTCCGGGAAAACGGCGTGGCCGACAACTGGCTCTGGTGGAGCTTCCTCCTGACCGGCATGGCGACGGTCTTCTTCTACGCCAAGCTCTGGCGCCGCTCCAAGGTGCTGACCGACCTGGAGTTCTACGAGATCCGCTACTCCGGCAAGGCGGCCACGATGCTGCGCGGCTTCCGCGCCGTGTACCTCGGCCTCCTCTTCAACTGCATGATCATGGCGACGGTCAACCTCGCGGCCGCCAAGATCGCCAACATCGTGCTCGGCTGGCCGATGGGCCGCACCCTGCTGGTCTGCTCGGTCATCACCATCTTCTTCGCCTCGGTGTCGGGGCTCTGGGGCGTGCTGGTGACCGACTCGATCCAGTTCATGATCACGCTGACCGGCAGCTTCGCCACCGCCTACTTCGCGCTGAGCCACCCGGCGGTGGGCGGGCTCAGCGGCCTCATCAGCAAGATTCCGGCGGACTCCCTCAATCTCCTCCCCGATTTCGGCGACTGGTCGGTGGCGCTCGCGGTGTTCGTCATCCCGATCACGGTGCAGTGGTGGTCGGTCTGGTACCCCGGCGCGGAACCCGGCGGCGGGAGCTACATCGCGCAGCGGATGCTGGCGGCGCGGAGCGAGCAGGACGCCGTGACCGGCACCCTCCTCTTCAACGTGATGCACTACGCGCTCCGGCCCTGGCCCTGGATCCTGGTGGCGCTCTGCTCCACGCTGGTCTATCCCCAGCTGAGCGACATCGCCAAGAGCTTCCCCTACGTGGACCCGTCGCTCATCGGCAACGACATGGCGTACCCCGCCATGCTGCGCTTCCTCCCGGCGGGGTTCCTGGGGCTGATGATCGCCGGGATGCTGGCCGCCTACCGCTCCACCATCGAGACCCACCTCAACTGGGGCACCTCGTACCTGGTGCACGACTTCTACCGCCGCTTCCTCAACACCGGCGCGAGCGAGCGGCACTACGTGCTGGCCGGTCGGATCACCACCGCGGGGCTCATGATCTGCGCCGCACTCCTCACCTTCGCGCTGGACACCGCCAAGGGCGCGTTCGAACTGATCCTCTCGATCGGCGCCGGCACCGGGCTCATCTACCTGCTGCGCTGGTTCTGGTGGCGAGTGAACGCGTGGGCCGAGATCGCGGCGATGGTGAGCTCATTTCTCATCGCGACCGGGTTCGCGGTGGCGGCCAGGGAGGGGCATCCCCTCCCGGCCCACCTGACGCTGATCTACACCGTGATCGCCACGACGGTGGTGTGGGTGACGGTGGCGTTCCTCTCCCCGCCCACCGACCGCGCCACGCTGGTCAACTTCTACCGCCTGGTGCGGCCCGCCGGCGGCGGCTGGAAGCCCGTCATGGCGGAAGCGGGCGTGGGCCCCTCGCCCGACAGCATGGCGCAGTCGCTGCTCGGCTGGGTCATGGGGTGCGCCTTCATCTACTCGGCGCTGTTCGGCGTGGGGAGCGCGCTCTACGGGCGGACGCCGCAGGCGCTGATGTGGCTGGTGGTGTTCGCGCTGAGCGGGGTGACGCTGTACCGGCTGATGCCGAGGCTCTGGGGAAGCGCCGAGCGGGGAGCCTGACCCCGGATGAACAAGATCGCGCAGGTCACCGCCGTCTTCTGGATCATGAAGATCTGCGCGACCACGCTCGGCGAGACGGCGGGCGACCTGCTCTCGATGACGATGGACGTCGGCTATGGCGTGAGCACCGTCATCCTGCTTGGCATCTTCCTGGTGTCGGTCATCGCGCAGCTCAAAGCGGAGCGCTACCATCCGGCGCTCTACTGGACCGTCATCCTCACGACCAGCACGGCCGGCACCACCATGTCGGACTTCATGGACCGCACCCTCGGCTTCGGCTACGCGAAGGGGGCGCTGATCCTGGTGACCCTCCTGCTCGTGGTCCTCTCGGCGTGGCGGCTCACCGAGAAGTCGCTCTCGGTCAGCAGCATCACCAGCACCCGGGCCGAGCTGTTCTACTGGACGGCGATCCTGGTGTCCAACACCCTGGGGACCGCACTGGGCGACTTTCTCGCGGACGACTCGGGGCTCGGGTTTCTCGGCGGGGCGGCGCTGATCGGCGGGCTGCTGGGGCTGACGGTGCTGGCGTACTACCTGACCCGGATCGACCGGGTCGTGCTGTTCTGGGTGGCCTTTGTGCTGACCCGCCCGTTCGGCGCCACCTTCGGGGACCTGCTCACCAAGCCGATCGCGAAGGGCGGGCTCAACTTCGGGACGATCGGCTCCTCGCTGGTCCTCGGCATCATCCTGGTCTCGTTCGTCGCCTACACCGTGAGGGCGGAACGACGGACGGCGATCAGTACGTGATCCGGTGCGTCTCGAGCGGCAGCACGATCATGAGCGAGAGCGCCCACCCGTCGTGGCCGACGGGCCAGCGAAAATCGGGTGAGCCCGCGAAGTAGTACGCGACCTGGGGCATCATCACCAGCGGCCCGGTCCTGAACTCCACCATGACGGTAGGAGCCAGGACGAAGCTGGTGCCGACCTCCTCGAGCGGGACGACGCCCGAGACGCCCAGCTGGTCAGCGCCCTGCCAGAAGCGCATCGCGCCCATCGTCACGCTCCCCACCAACTCGACGGCGCCGAGCGGATACTCCAGCCCCAGGTCGGCACCGAAGAGCTGCGCCCGCGTGGTGACATCCCAGCTGCCGGTGGAATCGGCCCGCCGGTCAGTGCTACCCGCGTAGTAGATCCAGCGGAGCCCCATGTAGGCGAGCCGACCCGGCGCGTAGCTGGCCGTGAGCCCTGCGCCCCACTGGTAGGCGCTGCCGGTGCCGAAGCTCCCGATGGCCCCGAAGTGAGCCTCCCCCATTTGCGCACGGGCGGGCGTGGCGAGTGCCCCAGCCACGAGGAGGACGGCGGAAGCGCATTTCCCGATCACAACTGGTCCTTCGCGACCCGACCCCACCGGCGCATGTAGGCTCCCGGCGGGGGCACGAGGCGGTCGAGCGACGCCTGGTCGGTGAGCCAGGTGGCGGTGCCCTCGATGAAGATGAGGTCCACCAGCGGTACCAGCGACTCCGCCCCGGTGAACAGCAGGTCCACCTCGCCGTCCATGAACATCCCGCGGTTGTCTTGGTTCTGGGAGCCGACGAGCGCGTAGCTCGCGGCCCCGGGGACACCGCGCGTGCGCGCGTAGATCTGGGCCGCGAGCACCTGCAGCGACTCGGGCAGCTCCCTGGACAGGGTGGCCGGAGCGTTGACGGCGTACGTGGCCTCCCGGTGCTCGAGGTACACCCGCATGAATCCCGGCCACTCCGGCGCGGCGGCGATCGCATTCCACATCGACCGGGTGCCGAGGAATTGCACCTTCTGGTGGAGCTTCGGGGCAATCGTGCTCGCGGCCAGTCCCAATTGCGGAGTGCCGGTCAGATCGGGCCAGGCGTCGGGGAGGAACGGCATCAGCGTCCGGAGGAACGGCGTCGCGGAGACGTTTCGGTTCCAGCTCTCGACCCGGCTCGCCATGCCCTGCTCGTCGGGTGCCAGGGCATAGAGCCCGAGGTGCAGGTCGCCACCCGCCGCGGCGATCGGGATGGCGAGTGCCTGCCGCGCGGCGAGGAGCCGGCTCAGGAACTCCCACGAGCGGCTCATGGTGAGCGTACCCGCGCTGGGCGCGTTGGCCGCCGCCGGCGCGATGATCAGCACCGTGGCGCCGCGCAGGCAGGCGCCGGCCAGCAGCCCACCGTAGAGGAACGAATTCCAGAGCGAGTCCGGGATCTTGATGACCGATCCCGGCGGCATCAGCGAATAGAGCAGCGCCTTGGCCACGTCGATCGACTTCGACTGGAACCCGGTGCCGTTGGTCAACTGCAGCGCGCGCGCGTCGAACTGGTCCCAGCGTGCTCCGGCCGGCGGCACCGGGTCGCCCGCCGCCGTCGGCTCCGCCCGCAGGGGAAGCGGGATCTCGTCGGCCGGCAGCCCCTGCGCGCGGAGGAGCGCCCGGACCTCGTCCTTGAGCGCGACGAGGACGGGACCCCGCACGACGATGGAACGATCCTCCCACCCCGGCCCGAGATAGAGTTCGCCCACCCCCATCCCGGTGTACACCGCGTACCCGCGATACGGATCGCGCTCCGACACGTCGAACAAGGCGACCTTCCGGTGGTCGCGCAGGAGATTGTCGGGGTAGGCGAAGAAACTGGAAAAGAGCCCCCCGCTCCAGAAGCTCTGGTCGGCGCGATTGGTGATGTTCACCTGCACCTTGACCCGGTTCCGGAGCCAGGCGTCGCCGTACTGCCGGGCCTGGGCCTGCAGCACCACCGACCGGCCCACGGCAATCCGCAGCGCCCGCAGCGATTCGGCGAGCATCGCGACCTGCGCCGGCGTCGCATTCGGGAGGTCGGACGAGGCATGCAGCGGGTCCTGCAGCACGTCCATCCAGACCCGCCCCTTCCGGAGCGCGTAGTAGTGCTGGTCCAGGAAGATGAAGTAGACGGGGAGCGTGCCGACGCTGTCGTACTCGCCCACCCGGGCGCGGAGGGCGTCGAGGTACACGAGCACCTGGCCCAGTGACGCCGAGTCGAGCACGCCGGCGTCGGTCACCGCCGGGAAGTCGTGGATCATGAGGACGTGGTAGTCGCGCGCGGCCTCGATCGTCTCCCGGAGCTCCCACGGAAACTGAAGCCCGGCGGCGTAGAGCACCTGGTTGCCGTCCGTGAACGTCTCCTCCGTCGCCTGCTCGATCAGCGCATCCAGCTCCACCTGGGTGTCGTGGTCCTCCGGCAGGAGCGCGTACTGGAGCGGCAGCCAGACCAGGCGCGGGTCGTCCCACTCGGTCGACATCCGGGCCCGCTCGGTTTCGATGGCCCCGGTGAGTTCCTGGAAGACGTACAGCACCGACTCGACACGGCCGGGTGCCACCAGGCGGGAGCCCGCCACCGATCCGCCGAAGCGCCCGCGGGCGGCGACGACCAGGTCGGCCAGTTCCTCACGCCACTGCTTGCGCCCCAGCTGGCGGTCGTAGGGGAGGAGGACCGCGTCGAGCAGGATGCGCCGCGCGGAATCGGCGAGGAGCGCCCCCGCCTGCTCGCTACCCGACGCGAGCGCGAAGGCCCGGTCCATCGAGCGATGGAAGTGGCGCACTTCCGCCTCGGCACTTCGCAGGGCGAGGTGGGCCTGCAATTCCGAGAGATACTCGGCGTTGCGCTGATCGGCGATGGCCAGGGTCCGGCCGTCCTGGTCGAGGAAGGGGGTCGTGAGGCGGCGCACCCAGGTCGCCGAGAGGCGCAGCGTGTCGAGCGCCGCCTCGAGCGGCACATCGCGGACCACGTAGGGCTTCGGTTTCGGGAATTCGGACACCCCCGTGGCGTGCGCGCTGGTCGGGCGACCCCGGCCTGCGAAGCGGTTCCAGAGGGGGACGGTGATGCCGAGGGTGAAGCCGCCGCTTTCGGTGGGATACCAGTCGAGGCGAAGCATCCCGCCATGGGCCAGGATGCCGCCGCGGAGGACGGGGGTCTGCGCGGTGACGAGGAAGTTGAGGTCGGCGTCGAGGAAATCGTATTCGGCGCCGGCACCGACACCGATGAACGGGATGCGGAATATCGCGCGGAGGCCGCCGTCGGCGTCGGTGTCCTTGAGGCCGATGAACCCCTCGCCACCTACCTGCGCCACGCCGACCGACGCGCCGATCAGGTCGTGGTAGGAGGCAGCCGCGGCCCGGACCATGAGCTGCGATCCCGGGCCCTCGAACCAGACGCCGGTAGAAAAACTGGCCTGCCAGAGCCACCGGGGAGGTTGACCCAGCGACGCGATCATCCCGCCGTCGCTCGGCGGACTGGCCCACTGGGCCCATCCGGGTGGCGGCGTACCGAGCATCGCGACGGCGGTGGCGAAGACTGCGAGGCGGGACACTACAACGAGATGTACGGCCCGGTGGAGGGAATAGCAAGCAGAGGTGAGGCGGGGAAGCGGGGAAGCGGGGAGGACCTCCCCGCATTCCCGCCTAGTTGCCGCGTACCATCTTCCAGAACGCAATTCCGCCGGCCTGCTGCCCCACGTCGACCGACGCCACGCGCGTGAGCGCGATGAGGTCGTAGACGTCCACCTTGCCGGGCGCGGCGCCGACGCCTTCGCTCGACACGAACGCGTAGCGCGAGTCGGGGGTGATGACCACGCCGTGCGTCACGGTGGTGGAACTCTTGACCTGCAGCACGCTCTTGCCGGTGGCCAGGTCGAACACCTGCACGCTCCCGCCCTGCTTGAGCGAGGCCACGAGGAGCCTTCCGTCGGGGGTCACGGCCAGGTTGTAGGGGCCGCGGCCGGTGGGGAAGCGGCGGGACACGGCCCACGCGTCGCGATCAATTTCCAGGATCTCGTCCGCCTTGTTGCAGGTCACGTAGATCTTCCGGCCGTCCGCCGAGGGCTGCGCCCAGGTGGGCGAACAGGTGGCGGGCGCCATCGGCTGGCCGGGGGTGTGCTGGTGCGCGTGCCCGGCCGCCGCCGGGTCGATCGGCCCCTCGCTGCCTTTCGCCACGCCGAACCTGCGCGACACCTCGAACGTCCGGGTATCGATCTCCACCAGCTGGTCGTCCATCATGCAGGTGGAGTACTGGTGCGTGCCGGTCACGTCGATCCGGCTCCCGTGCGGCATGGTGCAGGTGGTGGTGCGGGCCACCTCGGTACTGGTGGGGGTGTACACCACCGAGATGGACGACGGCACCATCTCGCCGTGCAGGTTGAAGTTGGCCACGAAGGCGTAGAGGCCGTCGGGGGTCACGTCGAGCGAGGCCGGGAAGTAGCCGAGGAAGAGGCCGGGGCTGGCGAGGGTGTCGGGGCCGAGGGCGTATCTCCAGTACTTGCCGTCGGGGGAGCCGTGCCCGGTGGTCATGTGGAGCCACTTGCCGTCGCGCGATATCTGCAGGCCGTGCGGGCCCTCCATCTCGACCGGCGACTGGCCCACCGCGATGGTCTTCTCGACGACGGCGCCCTCGGGCCCGAACCGGACGCGCTGGATCAGGTCGGCCGACTCGGCGCCGACATACACCCAGTAGGTGCTGGCGGGCGCGGCGTAGTTGGGAGCCGGCCTCGGCGCAGCCTGCTGCGCGACGGCGGGTGAGGCGGCCGCCGCGAAGGCGAGGCAGAGTGCGGCGTGGCGCAGCGAAAGCTTGCGGGCATGCGGTGCGTGGACCATAGTTCAGGCCTTCTCCCCTACCGGACCATTGTCGAGGGACTCATCCATGAACGTAATCCAGATGTCCCGCCTCGTCAGGGTGGTGCTGCTGCTCGCCCTCGTGACGGCCACCGCGTTGTCGGCGCAGGCCACGGCGCCCGTGACGCGCCTCGTGGCGGAGCCGGCGAGCGTGACGGTGCAGGCGGGCCAGATGGTGCCGGTCAAGATCACGGCCTACGACGCACAGGGCGGGGTGGTCGAGAACCCGTCGATCCGGGCCAGCGGTGCCCGGGGCGGCATCCAGCTCACCCGCGACGGCGTGAAGGGCCTCCGGGCCGGCAGCTACCAGATCGTGCTCTCGACGGTGCCGGCCGACACCAGCGTCGCGGTGGTGACCATCGCGGTGCCGGTGACCGTCACCTGGCCGCCGGTGTCGAAGGTGGTGCTCACCGCGGACTCGGGCCGGCTCTATGTGGGCGTGACCCTCGCGCACCAGGCGCAGGCGCTGCATCCCGACGGCAGCGTGCGCCCCTCGGGCGACCTTGCGTGGCGCTGGGAGAGCAGCAACGAGGCCGTGGCCAGCGTGGACCGCTTCGGCAACGTGACCGGGCACAGCAAGGGCACCGCCACCATCTCGGCGACGGTCGAAGGGATACGGGAGAGCAAGACGTACACCGTGGTGCCGAACCCGGTCGCGACGCTCACCATCCAGCTGGCACAGACCAGCCTCCGCACCGGCGACGTGGTGCACCTCACGGCACGGGCCACCCGCAGCAACGGCACCGTGGTGCCCGACGTGCCGATCAGCTGGAGCTACCTCTACACCCCGGACGACACGGTGGCCGCCCCGGGCGCCACCGGGGTCATCGACCGCGGGCTCTTCACGGCGGAAGTACCAGGGCGCTACACGCTGCTGGCGTCGGCGGGCAGCGTGAGCGCGCGGCAGGTCGTGGATGTGCGACCACGCGACGCGCGACGGAAGATCCAGGTGGCGGGGCACGGCTCCATCACCAACGTCCACACCTCCGACTTCTGGCCGTGGACCGGCAAGGACGGGCGGGACTACGCGCTGGTCGGCACCTGGGGAGGCGACGGCTGGGCATACATCATGGACATCACCGACATGGCGAACCCGGTCAAGTCGGACTCGATCAAGGTGGACGCGCGGGTCATCAACGACGTGACGGTGTCGCCCGACGGGCGGTACGGCGTGCTGTCTCGTGAAGGTGCGTCGAACCGGATCAACGGCGTGGTGCTGCTCGACCTGGCCACCCCGGCGCATCCGCGGGTGGCGTCCACCTTCAGCGAGCAGCTGACGGGCGGCGTGCACAACACCTTCGCCACCAATGACTATCTCTTCGCCATCTCGGGGGGCGACAAGTACGTCATCATCGACGTGCGCGACATCTACGAGCCGAAGTACGTCAGCGAGTACGATCACCCCGACAGCCGGGTGCACGACGTCTGGGTGCGCGACGGGATCGCGTACTCCTCGGAGTGGGGGACGGGCGTGGTGGCGGTGGACGTCGGCAACGGGAAGTACGGCGGCACCATCCAGAAGCCGGTGCTGATCGGCACCTTCAAGACCACCAGCGGCGCGACGCACGAGATCTACCCCTACGTGCAGGCCAGCACCGGCAAGACGTACCTGTTCCTGGGCGACGAGATCATGTCGCGCGAGGGGCGGGCGTGGGAGGGCACCAACTACCTGCAGAACATCAACGCCAAGGGCGGCCCGCCGCAGACTTCGGCGGGGTACACCCACATCATCGACTTCACCGATCCGCAGCACCCGAAGGACATCGCCAAGTACCACCAGGAGGAGTTCGGGAGCCACGACATCATCGTGGAGGACGACGTCATGTACCAGGCGTACTACGACGGCGGGCTCCGGGTGGTGGACGTGAGCGGCGAGCTGGTGGGGAACCTGGCGGACCAGCGGCGGGAGATCGCGGTGTACAAGCCGTTCGACCCGAACGGCTACACCGCCAACGCGTCGTTCGTGATGAACGCGATGCCCTGGAAAGGCTACATCCTGTTCACCGACTTCAACAGCGGATTGTGGGCGGCGAAGCTGGAACCGAGGCCGGTGACGCCGTGACCCCCTTCCCCGCTTCCCCGCCCGACGGGGAGGCGGGGACGCGGGGAGGTCACCCCTCGATCTTGTAGCACTCCCGGTGGCCGTGGTCCACGAATTCGTGATACCCCTTCATGATCTCCTCGAACTTCTTCATGTCCTCGGCGGATCCCGTGGAGTTGCTCATCATCTCCTCGTAGGCCTTGAGGCTCGGCACTTCCATCTCCGCC
>DAOMFQ010000033.1:5903-15234 GCA_035429905.1 Gemmatimonadales bacterium | reverse complement strand
GCCTCCCCCCCCGCCGCCGCCGGCCGCGCCGCACGACGAGGCCGGCGCGCACGGGCAACGGGGGGAGCCAGCCGCTGATCCGCTGCGCGACATCGAGGTGCAGGCGGACCTGGCCTATCGCCGGGAGGAGTGGGAAGAGCTCCTGGGCCTGGCGACGCGGATCCTGCGGCTGGAGGCGGCGGAGAAGGACGAAAGCCGGCACCGCCGGTACTCCGTCACGTTGCGGCGGATCCTGCCGAAGTCCGCCCTGCAGCACATCGCCCGTGCGGCGCTGTCCGAGGGTCGGCGGGTGGACGCGACGGCCGTGCTCAAGCGGATGGGTGCCGATTCGGTGGAGGCGCTGCTCGAGCTCCTCACCGCCGCCCCGACGCTCGCCGAACGGCGAGGCTACTTCAGCGTGCTGACCAAGATGGAGGCAGGGACCGAGCGGATCGTGAGCCGGCTGAATCATCCCGACTGGTTCGTGGTGCGGAACGTGGCGGAGCTCTGCGGTGAGCTCCGGCTCGCGGGCGCGGTGCGCGCATTGAGCGAGCAGTCGCTCCACCGCGACGAACGGGTGCGCCGTGCCGTGGCGGGTGCGCTGGGCAAGATCGGCATGGTCGAGGCGCTCGAGGCGCTCCGGCACCTCCTGAACGACGTGGAGCCCATGGTGCGCCTCCAGGCGGCGCAAGGCGTGGGCGGGGAATGGGGGCGGGGCCTCGTCATGTCCATCGTGGTGCGCCTCGGCGACGAGACCCATGCGGACGTCCTGCGCGAACTGCACCTGGCCCTGGGGCGGCTCGGCACGCCGGAGGCGGTGCAGGCGCTGCGCGCCGCCGCCGCGCCGGCCAGGGGCCTGCTCGCGAGGAAGTCCGCGGTGCTCCGGTTGGCGGCCGTGGAGGGGCTGTCCCTGGCCGGCGGGCCCGCGGCGGCGGGGGCGCTGCAGGAGCTGCTCGGCGACGCCGACGAGCAGGTGCGCGCCGCCGCGGAGCGCGGACTCTCGCGGAAATAGCGGGGCCGCCTAGCGCGGCGCGAAGTCCGTGTCGCGCTTGACGGCGCGCGCAAACGCCGCCAGCAACCGCGCGGCCCGGTCGAGGTCCTCCAGCTGGACCAGCTCGTTCGGGCTGTGCATGTACCGCAGCGGGACGCTCACCAGGCCGGTGGCCACGCCACGGTGGGCGGTGAAGATGTTGTCGGCGTCGGTATTGGTCATCCGCGGCGCCGCCTCCACCGCGTAGGGAATCTTCTCCTTCTCCGCCGCGGCCACCAGCCGGTCGAAGACGACCCCGTTGACCGCGCTGCCGCGGCTCAGGATGGGGCCGCCCCCCAGCTTGAAGTCGCCGTGCTTGCGCTTCTCCACGCCCGGATAGTCGGTGGCGTGGGTCACGTCCACCACGATCGCCACCTGCGCGTCGAGTTCGGTGGCGCTGGTCCGCGCCCCGCCCCCCGTGTATCCGATCTCTTCCTGCGTCGTGCCCACCGCGGTGATCCGGGCCGCCAGGCGCTTGCCGGCCAGGAGCCGCAGCGCCTCGAGCACCACGTAGGCGCCGATGCGATTGTCGAGCGAACGGCTGGTGAGGCGACCATTGGGCAGGCGCAGCACGCGGGAGGTCAGCACGCCCGGGTCGCCCACGCGCACGCGGGCCAGCGCCTCCTTCCGGTTCTTCGCGCCGATGTCCACCCAGAGGTCCTCCACCTTCGACACCTTCTCGCGGTCGTCCTTTTCCATCAGGTGAATGGCCTTCTTGCCGACGACGCCGTCGACCGGGCCGGCCTTGCCGAGCAGGGTGACGCGCTGGCCCACGAAGACCTGCGGATCCCAGCCTCCGATGCCGGCGAAGGAGAGAAACCCGTCGTCGTCCACGTGCACCACCATGAGGCCGATCTCGTCGAGATGGCCCGCAAACATGACGCGGGGTGACCCGGCGGGGTTGACGGTCGCGTAGCTGTTACCGTGCACGTCGCCGCGGACATCATCGGCGAAGGCGCCGGCCTCCTCGCGCCAGAGTCGGGCGGGGGCGGCCTCGAAGCCGGAGGGGCCGGGGGCGTCGAGCAAGCGGGTCAGGAAGTCGTAGGAGCGCGGAGGCATCGGAGTCCAGAACGTGAGGGGGAATGGAGTGGGGATGCTCGGCGGTCAGGACACCAGCCGGCCCGGTGCGGTCGCCACGAGCACGGCGAAGCCGGCCAGTACCACGGCGACCGCGGCGGCGAGTTGTCCGCCGACCGCGAGGACGAGCGCCCCGAGGATGACCGTGCCCTCGCCGATGGCCCAGGCCGCCACCGCCTTGGGCAGGTGCTGACCCCACCAGGCATCGACACCCTGTGAGGTCGCCCGCTCGGGGATGAGCCGGCGCAACGCGAGCCCGGCCAGCAACCCGGAGGCGGCGAGGGCATACGCGGCGAAGGTGACAGCTCCGCCAGTCCCCTCCGGCAGCGCGAACGCGCCGCGGTACAACCAGGAGGCCCCCGCGATCAGGCCGGCGGTGACCGAGAGCGCCGCGTGCAGGACGCGAGCGGCGGTGGCCGGCGAGGTCGGCGTCGGAACCGGTGGCGGCGTCATGGAGTGCCGGAAGCTAGGGAGGCGCCTGGCTCGCGTCCAGACTTCAGGGTGCTCAGGAACTCGAGAATGCGGCCGGCGCGCCGCGGCCAGGACAGGTCCTCGGCACGGGCCAGGCAGTTGGCGGAGAGCGTGTCGGCCAGTGCGGCGTCGGACAGGATGCGGGTGATCGCGGCTGCCCACGCGTCGGCCGTGTTCGCCGCCACCAACCCACAGGAGTCGTCCTTCAACAGGTCGCGGATGCTGGGCAGGTCGCTGCCGACGACGGGGATGCCAGCCGACAGGTACTCGAGCACCTTGAGGGGTGTACAGCCGCGATTCCGGCCGTTGATTGCGAGCGGCGCCAGCCCGACATCAATGCGCGCCTTGAGCGCTTCGAGATCCTTCGGCGATTGCCACGGCAAGACTTCGACCCGTGCCCCGAGGCCATGCCGGGCCACGCGGTCACGCATGGTGGCAAGGTCCGCCGCGCTCCGCGCCCCCGCGATGAGGAGCCGGGCGCCCGCCACGGGCACCTTCCCGAACGCCTCCAGCATCAGGTCGAAGTCGTTCAGCACGGGGTCGAAGGTGCCGACATACCCCACCACCCCCCCGGGGACCAGCCGGGGCGGCCTCGGCCGGGAGTTTGCCTTGACGCCGGCCACCGCGGCCAGGAAGCGCTGGCGCGGGTAGCAGTGCATGTAGTACTGGCGAAAGGGCTCCGACGTGGTGATGACTCCGTTCACCCGGGGAATCCAGCGGCGCTCGCGCCGTCCCTGCCGGCGGGATGTCGGCCCTTCGGGAAGGCCGCGCAGCCCGGGATCAGAATAGAAGTCGTGGGACTCGAGCACGACGATGCCACCCCGGATCTGGCGCAGCAGGAGGGCCCACGGCAGGAAACCGAGATTGCGGGTGATCAGGACGTCCCACGGCGCGGTGAGAAAATGCAGGAACGCGAGGAGATGGACGGCCACGTGCATCCGGCGGAGGGGGCCCGCATGCAGAAGCCGGATGGGCAGCGGTATCACAATGCCGAACTCGGTTGACAGGACCTCGCGCACCTCGCGCCGGGTGTTGGCCACCGTCACCAGCTCGAAATCGGCCCCCTGCTCGGCAAAGCCGAGGCACGTCCAGGTGACAAACGTGGTGCTCGGGGACGCGCTCGGCCACAGCCCATGGTGGAAGTACCTAACCCGCATGGTCGCCGAGCACCGTGCGGTAGAGCCCGACGAGGCGCTCCTCCATCCGCTCCCAGTTCAATTCCTCCCTGAAGAGGCGTGCCGCCGCGGCGGACATTGCCTCCTGTCGCGACGGGTTCCCGGCCAGCCGATCGATGGCCGCAGCCAGGTCCTGGGGCACGCCCGGCCTGGCCAGCACCTCGCCGCAGGACGCATCGCGCACGATGGGCCCCATGATCGGGTGGTCGAGGGTGAGCACCGGAATCCCGAACCGCAGGTAGTTGAAGAACTTGTTCGGCGTGCCCATCAGGGCATTGGGCGTCTGGTTGAGGCAGAGGCCGACCTGGCCCCGGCGCAGCCATGCGGGTACCTGCTGATAGGGAAGCAGGCCGGTCATGTGAAAGCGGCCGGCGGTGCCGTCCCGTGCGGTCTGTTCCGTGAAGAGGGCGAGCTCGCCAGGGGGTAGGTCGCCGATCAGGAGGAATCGCACGTTCGGCGCCCGCACCAGGCGCGCCGCGTCCAGGACGATCCGGAGTCCGCGGTCGAAGAGGAGCCTCCCCTCGTGCACGACCCAGAAGGTGCCGTCGCGTGCCGGGAGCTCGTCGCCCTCGTGGAACAGGCGCGCGGACTGGCTGTTCATGACCGTCACCACCGGCGCGTCCGTCAGGGTGCGGTAATACTGGCTCATGAAGTCACTGACGGTGATCACGCCGTCTGCCGCGGCGAGCACGCGGTTCTCCGTTTCCACGTAGTGTCGCAGGCGCCGCCGCTTGGCCTCGTCGATGCGAAGGCGGTGAAGGAAGAACTCGTGAAAATCGAAGATCAGCTTGGTGCGCGGGAGTACGGTCTTGAGCTCGGCCGCGACATCCATCGTCACGCCGTCCTCGTGAAAGTGGCACAGGTCGGGCTGGAGCTGCACAAGGCGGGCGAGGATCTCCTTCCGGCACATCCGGAGCCGGAGGCCGAACTCCCGCGGAATCCACCGGCGGTAGGGATAGGTCTCGAATCGGACGCCCTCCCGGACGTACGGTACGCCCGCGGTGACCTGGTGATCCTTTCGCTTGCCGAGCATGGCACCGGGCAGGCCGGGCACCAGGAGCACCACCTCATACCCGGCCCGTGCGAGGGAGGCGGCTTCCTTGTGGAAGATCCGGCCGTCGAAGGTCCGGTGCTCGAAGATCACATGACAGACCCGCTTCGTGCCCACGACGGACTCCCGCGAGGATGATGGGGACGGGGCGCTCACCGCACGTGCCGGAATATAGACGGCGCAGCGCGCCCATCACCCCGGGAGCGGGGCGTCGGCGAGGATGGTGGCGATCGACGCCCCCGCGGCTCCGCCGCCGTACAGGGGACGGGATGGCTCGGCGGGTCGCGGGGCCGCAAGGACCTCCCGGACGGCGTGCGCAATCGTCGAGGCCGAGACCGGAGGGACCAGTCGGTTCCAGCCTGCGTCCACCAACTCCGTCCACTCGGTCTCCTGCCGGAGGGTCAGGCACGGGACGCGCTGGAAGAAGGCTTCCTTCTGGACGCCCCCCGAATCTGTCAGCACAAGCCGCGCCCCTCGCTCGAGGGCGAGCATGTCCAGGTACCCGACGGGATCGATCAGGCGGAGTCGCGCGCTGCTCCAGTCAGCCTGCGCGTCGCGGGGCAGCTTGGCGCGCGTGCGGGGATGGAGGGGCAGGATCACCGGCAGGGCCGCGCTGGCCAGGGCCAGGCCGTCGAGAATGCCGCGGAGCCGTTCGGGGTCATCCGTGTTCTCCGCGCGGTGGATGGTCGCGAGCGCGTATGTGCCGGGTACCAGGCCTTCGCGACTGAGGATGGTGCTCCGGGATTCCGCCACGGGACCGAGGTGGAGCACGGAGTCGTACATCACGTCCCCGACCAGATGGCATTGCCCCGGGGGCACCCCCTCGCGGGCCAGGTGCGCCATGGCGGTTTCGGTCGGGGCGAAGAGCAGCGTCGCCAGGTGGTCGGCAACGATGCGGTTGACCTCTTCAGGCATCGCCCGGTTGAAGGACCGCAGTCCGGCCTCGACATGCGCGACCGGGATCCGGAGTTTCGCGGCCGCGAGCGCGCCGGCGAGCGTCGAATTCGTGTCGCCATAGACCACGACCCAGTCGGGGCGTGCGGCGGTCAGGACCTCCTCGATGGCCTCCAGCATCCGTCCGGTCATCTGGCCATGGGGGCCGGAGCCGATGCCAAGGTGCCAATGCGGCACGGGCAGTCCGAGTTCCTCGAAGAAGACATCGGACATGCTCGCGTCGTAGTGCTGGCCGGTGTGGAGCAGGAGTTCGCGCACCGTCCCCTGCGCCACGAGCGCGCGCGAAACGACCGCCGCCTTGATGAACTGGGGCCGCGCCCCGAGGATCGTCACGACCGAGCGCATCGCGGCCTCCTCGGCCCGAGTCGTGGTGTGAGACCGCCCGGCGCCGGGGGCTCGGTGGCTCGCACCCCCGTCACGATTCGTACTTCCAGTTGCGCCGCTTGCCCTCGGCGAGCCATTCGACGGTCGTCGCCACACGCTTCCGGCGGGTCTCGGGCCGCTTGGCCTCGGTGATCCACTCCACGTATTCGCGCCGCTGGCTCGGGCTGAATGCCGCCCAGGTGGATGTCGCCCTCGCGACCCCCGCCATGGCGGCGCGGAGGTCGGCCGGCACGCGCGGCGCCGGCCTCGGAGTGGACGCGCGCTTCGGCCGCACCTTGACCCCGGTTTCGTTCAACCGCGCCGCCTGCCGGACGTACCCGAGGAGCACACGCCGGGCCGGCAGGTCCGAGACCGACGTGAGCCGACCGAAATTGCCCATGGCTGTCTTCGCGGGCTGGCCGCGGGCGTCCAGGATCAGGGAGCCCTTCCAGAAGCCGAAGGTGGCGTGCGCCTTGAAGGCTGCGAAGCCGCAGAGAATGCCGTGGTGCATGAAGCTGGGCATGCCCCACTTGAGCGTTTCCTCCGCTTCCGGGCAGGCCTCGTGCACGGCTGCACGAAGGTGGGTCAGGATCGGCCGCGCGAACGGCGCGGCGTTCGCGATGTATGCGGTGACCCGGGGGTCGCGTGTGCCCATGAGATGCCGCGGCGGGGCGCCGCTATTCCTCCCAGTGAAAGGTGTGCAGTACGCGGTGGACCACGGGAGCGAGCAGGAGACCCGCCGTCACGATGAACACCAGGCCGGCAAAGAGGGCGTACATCCCGGCGAAGATCTTCCCGCCGTCGGTTTGCGGGGCATCCACCGGTCCCATCCCGCCGAGCAGCATGGCGGAGTTCAGGAAGCCATCGCGCCAGGCCAGCCCCTCGTAGTGCGCGTACCCCCAGATGCCGAGGGCGAGCGAGCCCAGGAACAGGAGGAGCGCGAACGCCAGGTGCAGGCCGAGGCGGCGGATGAAGTGGCGGCGGGCGAGCGGCCGCTGGGTCCGCGATTCGTACGCGAACGGCTTCACGCCGCTACTCCCCGGGGCCGACGCGCCGCTCGCGGCGCTCCGCAAGCAGCCGCTCGGCGAAGTCCAGCCGCTCGGCCAGTTCCCCCACCTGGTCCTGGAGGAGGTTGACCCGCGCTTCCAGCGCGGCCCGCGCCCGCTCCTCGCCTTCGTCCAGGTGCCCTCGGCCGTGGCGCGCGTGCCGGATGCGCTCGGCGATCGCCTCGCCGACCGGGGTGCGGAAGAGCCACCGGAGCCCGAGGGCGCCGACGACGATGATCGTCACGATCGCGATGAGCGGCATCATCTCGCCGAACACGTAATTGGGGTCGAGTACCGGAGGGGGTGGCATCGGGATCGGCGTCTGGATCATGGGTTGCCTCGCCTCGTGGCTACGGAACGCGGGTCTGCCTGGCCGAGCAGGCGATGAGAGTGGCCAGCCGTCGCTCCCGGGTCGCCTCCTGCTTGGCGCTCATCACCCGGAACACGTTCAGTCGTCGGTAGCCCGGGGGCTGCGCTTCCCAGTATGCCCAGGCCCGCTTGTGGGCGCGGAACCGGCGTTCGTACGCCGCATCGAGCGTGGCGGCGGCCCGCTCGAACGAGTAGATGCCGGTTCGCGCCTCGTCGCGCGCGACGAACGCCGCCACCCCGGCCTCGGCCATGCGGCCGTCGCGGGTCAGGCGCTCGACGTGCGCCACGTTCACCCTGCTCCAGATGCTCCGCGGCTTGCGCGGGGTGAAGCGGACGGAAAAACTCTCGTCATCCAGGCCCCGTCGAATCCCGTCGATCCAGCCGAAACAGAGTGCCTCGTCCAGCGCCTGGCCGTAGGTGATCCCGCGGTGCGCGAACGCCACCTTGTACAGGCGGACGACGAGCTCCGGCGCCGTGCGGTGGTTGGACTCCAGCCAGGTGCGAAAGGCCGCCGGCGTGCGGAACGCGCGCGGCGCGGGCGTCGGCATCGTGGCGCGAGGGCCCGGCGTTACTGGAACGCCGCCGGGAGCGGGTTGTTGGGCCGCTCCGAGTCCCAGAAGATCGCCATGATCCACCAGCGCTGCCCGTCCCAGAACAGCTGGATGGAGTTGATCCCGCGCGCGAACGGCGTGGTCTCACCGCGCCGGAAGCTCTGGTAGGAGCTGAACGCGTGCGCGACCGCGCCGTACCGCTCGGTGCTCCGCTTGAGCTCCCGCTCGGTGAACCCTTCCGCCACGAGGAAGGAATCCGCCCGCTGCTGGTACTGCGCGGGTGTCATGATGCGCAGGCTGCACTGGCCAGTCGAGTCGCAGCGGGTCGGGATGAGGCGGGCCTCGGGGTGCATGAGCGAATGGAAGCGGTCCCACTGCCGGGGCTGGCCGGCCGGACCGCTGATGACGGCGTAGAGGGTGGTGATGATGCTGTCGATGGTGGCGACGTCTGCGGGCCGCGCGGCCGGGGCGCCCTGCGCCCAGGCCCAATCGGGCGCGGAGAGGCACACCAAGATGAGCAGGTGGGAAGTCCGCAGTCGAAACATCGGACAGGCTCCGGCTGGAGGTAGGTGCGGGGCCCGGCGCGAGGGGGGGCGGTTACCCCGGGCCCGCACCGGGTCGTGTTGGCCGGAAGTAACGGCGGGGCAGCGCTTCCCGCTAGGGGGAGGCCGGCCCATCAATCCAGAAAGCGGACGCGTCCAGTGGTGAGCTCGTAGATCGCCCCGACCAGCCGGACCGTGCCGTCACGCCGCCGGGCCTTCCCCTCGGGCGACTCGAGGAGGGAGCGGATGGTCATGCGGACATTGGCCTCGACCGCCGCCTTCAGCAGGGCCTCGGGCGCGAGCGATTCATCAAGCCCGTCCAGTGCCGGAAGGATGTTCGCGAGGAGGACCTCGATCCGGCTGCGGTGGCGGGCGCCGCTGAACTTGGATTCGAGTGCGGCCGTCACCGCCCCGCACCCCTCGTGTCCCAGCACGACGAACAGGGGCGTGTGGAGGTGGGTGCCGGCGTACTGCAGCGTGCCCACGACGGAGGGGCCGAGGACGTTGCCGGCCACCCGGACGATGAAGAGCTCGCCAAACCCGGCGTCGAAGACCAGCTCCGGCGGCACGCGGCTGTCGCTGCACCCCAGGATCGTGGCGTAGGGCTGCTGTCCCCGCGCCAGGTCGGCGAGGACTTCCTTCTGCACGGTCGGGAAGCGCGCCTTGCCGCGGACGAAGCGCCTGTTGCCCGCCTTGAGGCGAGCCAGCGCCTGGTCCGCGGTG
>DAOMFQ010000033.1:0-5803 GCA_035429905.1 Gemmatimonadales bacterium | reverse complement strand
CCCGCCTTCGCCAGCCTCGCCTCGTCGCCCCCCTCGCGCGTCAGGTCCCGGCTACCCATGGCCACGCCGATCTTGTCGAGGAACGCCTTGGGCGGCTCCCCTCCGGCGAAGACCCACATCCAGTCGTTGGGAAGTTCCGTGACGGTGCCGGCCACGTCGATCAGCACCGAGTGCTCGCGCACCTCCACCGGCTGGGACTTGAAGAGGACACGGACCTTCTTCGTCCGGATCGCTTCGGCAATGCGCTGCGCGTTGCGCTCCTTGATCCGGCTGAATTCCTCCTGCCGGTAGGACAGGGTGACCTGGTTCCCCTTCTGGTAGGCCAGCCCGAGCGCCGCTTCCACGGCGCTGTCGCCGCCGCCCACCACCAGGATGCGGGCGTTCACGTACGCCTCGGCCTCGATCAGCCCGTACATCACCTTCGGCAGCTCTTCGCCGGGAATGCCCAGCTTCCGGGGCGTGCCCCTGCGCCCAAGCGCGAGAATGACGCTGCGCGCGCGGTAGGTGCCCCCCGTGCTCCGGATGCGAAGAATCCCGCCTTCCTCCCGCTCGATCGCCTCGACCTTTTCCTGGGTGCGGACCTTGACGTCGCCCTTCTTGATGACCGCCGCCCAGAACTCCATGAGCTTTTCCTTGGAGATCTCGAGCTTGTTGAACTTGCCGTGGAGCGGGAACTCCACCGGGCTGGTCATCACCACCTTTTGCCGCGGGTACTTGGCCACGGTGCCCCCCCACTCCTCCTGCTCGAGGGTCACATAGGTCAGGTCGCGCTCGACCGCGCGCAGCGACGCACTCAGGCCGGCGGGGCCGGCGCCCACGATGCACACGTCCAGGACGCCGGGGGCGCTGGGCTGCGTGGCGAGCCGCCGCGCGATCGTGTCCACGCATTCGCGGCCCTGGTTGACCGCGTTCTTGATGAGCGCCAGGCCGCCGAGTTCCCCGACGATGAAGAGCCCAGGGACGCTGGTCTCGTAATCCCGCGTCAACCGGGGCATGTCGGCGGTGACGCTCGGGTTCGCCATGACGATCTCGATGGCGCCGACCGGGCAGGCGTCCGCACAGAGGCCGTGGCCGATGCACTTCTGCGGGTTCACGATGGCGGCCTTGCCGCCGATGACGGCCAGCACGTTGCCCTCGGGGCACACCTCCACGCAGGCGCCACACCCGATGCAATGGGAGATGTCGATGTGCGGATGCTGCGCCCGGGGGCCGCCCGAAAAGAGCTTGCCCCGCTCGGCGGCGGCCCGCGCCTCGCGCTCGCGCCGGCGCGTGCGGCGGATCTGCAGCACGAGCGGGCCGACCAGGAAGAGCCCGAAGATCAGGTAGATCAGGAGGTCCATTCGCACCAAGTCAACATAAGAGGAATCGCAATGCAGCCTGCACCGAATCTGGCAACCTGCCAACGCCCGATGCCGTCTCCTGCGCCGCCACCGCGCACGCCGCTGCGCCGTGGATGTGACGCCCATTACACCGGCTCGCTCCAATGCGGGCGACGACGCCCCGGGGCAGTATCGATTCAGCCCGGCTCAGCCGCCGTTCTGGCGTTCCGAGAGGGTGGGTCGAAACGGCACGATGCAACTGGAACGATTCGTTGCACTCGGGTGGAGTCCACCATCCGGGCCAATAGTGCTAAATCCATACCATTGAGCATTTTACGATCCCATCGGCCGATCGTGCTGGAGAGGTAGGATCTTTGCGGAATGCAGGGTCCGTACCCCCACTGGTCCGCGCCTCTCGACACGCCTTCGCGCCCCGAAATCCGGGCCGCGGGGGAGGCGCCGATCGTCGCCCCGGCATTGAAAGACCGATGACGCTGACAAACCTAGTCCGCGCGCCGCACGATGCGCCGAACCGACGCCGCTCCGACACGCCTGCCGCCCCCGCGGCGGTGCGGCTGCACACACCCGTACGCCGGCCGCCGCGCAGGGTGCGCAGCGCGGCCACGACCGCGGCGGCGGTCTTCATCGCGCTCCTGGCCGGCGTCAACCTGTTCGGGCTCCAGTACTACGTCCTGCCGAAGGCGGAGCAGGTTCGCAGCCCGCTGCACGTCTGGCTCCGCCCCTCCGGCTACGTCGGCCAGGGGGCCGGCGTGCTTGCGCTCGCCATCTTCCTCTTCCTCTGGCTCTATCCGCTCCGGAAGAAGTTCCGCTGGCTGGCCTTCACCGGGGCCGTCTCGAAGTGGCTCGACGTCCACTCGCTCGCGGCCCTCGGCCTTCCGCTCTTGGTCGCCGCCCACGCCGCCTGGCAGTTCGGCGGCGTGATCGGGATCGGGTTCTGGTCGATGATGGTCGTCTGGCTGAGCGGTATCGTCGGCCGCTACCTGTACGCGCGCATCCCGCGGAGCCAGGCCGGCGTGGAGCTGACGATCGAGGAGATCGCCGCCCAGCGCCAGGCCCTGCTCGAGGAGATCGCGCAGTGGTCGGGGCTGGACGTGCAGGCGATCGACGCCGTGCTGGACGCCGACCCGACTCCCACCGCCGGCCTCGGCATCTGGCGGACGCTTCGGCGCATGATGGCGGACGACCTCCGCCGCCGGCGGGCCGCGGTCACGCTGCGGCAACGGATCCAGCAGCGCCGGCCGATGAACCGCCGGGAGGACATGGCCTCGCTCAAGGAAGTGCTGCGCCTGGCCAACCGGGAGATGGCCCTGGTGCAGCAGTCGCGCATGCTCGAGGCCACGCAGAACGTGCTGCGGTTCTGGCACGTGGCGCACCGCCCCCTGGCGGTGACGGCGCTCGTGGCGGTGGTGATTCACGTGGTCGTGGTCGTGTCGTTGGGCGCCACGTGGTTCTGGTAGGCCGGAGCGACCGCGATGCCACGCCCCTCCGCTGGCGAACCGCGCTCCTCGCGCTCGTGGGGTGGGTGATGCTGGCGTCGCCGATCCGTGCCCAGATCAGCCCCGGTCCCCTGGCCAGCGCGCACGCCTCGCTGGAAGGGCCGGTGCAGTGCGTCAAGTGTCACGGCAACCGCCGTGACGCCATGGTCGGCCAGTGCCTGACCTGCCACAAGGACATCGACTGGCTGACGGAACAGAATCGGGGATTGCATGGCAGTCCGTCGGTCAAGGGGACGGCCTGCGCGACGTGCCACCCCGACCACGCCGGGAAGGACTTCGCGATGGTGCAGTGGCCGGAGGGGAGCCCCGAGAAGTTCGACCACGCCCGCGCGGGGTGGCCGCTCCGGCAGAAGCATGCGGAGGCGTCCTGCAAGGATTGCCACGCGGCGAAGTACGCGGTCTCGCCGCCGGCGAACCTTTCCGCCCGCAAGACCGGCCAGGGCTACACCGGCCTCGGCACGACGTGCACGAGCTGCCACGAGGACATCCACCGGGCCGCGCTGGGGCAGAACTGCACCAAGTGCCACGACGCCGCCAGCTGGACCGCGACCCCCGGATTCGACCACGACACGACGGCGTACCCGCTGACGGACAAGCACACCGAGGTGAAGTGCGACGCGTGCCACCTGGACCCGCGGCTGGCGCCGAAGAGCGACGGCAAGGGGCACCTGGTGCCGGTGTACAAGCCGGTGTCGTCCGCGACCTGCAAGGACTGCCACGCGGATCCGCACACGGGCGCGCTCGGCCCCCGGTGTGCGGACTGCCATTCGACGCTGGGGTTCTCGGTCATCGACAAGAACCGGTTCGACCACGACCGGACCAAGTACCCCTTGCGCGGCCGGCACGCGGCCGTCGCCTGCGCCGACTGCCACAAGGACTTCTCGACGCCGGCGCTCAAGAAGCCGGCCTTCGCCGCCTGCGCGAGCTGCCACAAGGACGCGCACAACGGCACCGCCACGCTGGCGGGCAAGCCGGTCGACTGCGCCTCCTGCCACACGGTGGCCGGGTACACCCCATCGAGCTTCACCGTGGCGAGCCACGCGACGACCAAGTACCCGCTGGAGGGAAAACACGCCGGCACGAAGTGCGGCGGCTGTCACACCCGGAGCAACTCGGCCACCGCCGTGGCCACCTACGGGACCGCCAAGGTCGTGATGCGACCCGCCTTCGGGCGGTGCCTGGACTGCCACGCCGACGACCACGGCGGCCAGCTGCGGGCCACGGCGGACAAGGGCGAGTGCGCCACCTGCCACCGCGTGACCGGCTGGACGCCGAGCACGTTCGACAGCGCCGATCACGCCCCGCTGCGCATCCGCCTCGACGGACGGCACCAGGAGATTCCCTGCGCGGCGTGTCATGCCGCCGGCCGGAAGAACCTGCCGCCGATGAGCAAGACGGCGTCGCTGGGGAAGGCGAACTTCCTGTTCAAGGTACCCGAGATCACCTGCACGGCATGCCACGCCGACCCGCACCAGGGCCGGTTCGTGGCGGGCGGGGCCCGGGCGAAGGCCGCGGGATGCACGACCTGCCACTCGACGCGAGTGTTCCGCCCCTCGACCGCCGACGTGGCGGTCCACGCGGAGTTCGGCTTTCCGCTCAACGGCGCGCACCGCGCGACGGCCTGTTCGGCCTGCCACACGGAGCTGGGCCAGCCGCCCGAGGCCCCGCGCTCCTCGCTGGTGCTGGCGGGCACCCGGTTCGGCGGCCTCAGCTTCGAGGCGAAGCGGGCGTGCGTGAACTGCCATGCGTCGCCGCACGGCACGCAGTTCTCCGTGTGGGACACCAAGGGCAGCTGCGCCGCGTGCCACTCGGAGGAGCGCTTCGCGCCGGCGGACAAGTTTGATCACAACACCGGCGCGTCCTTCTCGCTCAAGGGCGCCCACGAAACCGTGCCCTGCGCCCAGTGCCACGTGCGTGACCCGAAGAGCCCCGATCCGACGGCGCTGATCTACCGACCCCTCTCGGGGAAGTGCGAGACGTGCCACGGCAAGGAGTCCCGATGAAGCGCCTGATCCTGGTCGGCCTCACCCTCCTGCTCGCGAGCCCGTTGCCGGCCCAGCAGCGGACCACCTCGCCGCATGGCGACCTCAAGGTGGAATGCACCGTCTGCCACCAGTCGTCCACCAGCTGGACCACCATCCAGGTGAGCAACCAATTCGACCACGGGAAATACGGGTTTCCCCTGACCGGGGCGCACGGCGCCACCACCTGCCGCGCGTGTCACGTCTCGCTGGACTTCAAGAGCACGAGCGCGGCCTGCTCGGCGTGCCACACCGACAATCACCGCGGCGAGTTCGGGACGAACTGTGCCCGCTGTCACACCACCAGGAGCTTCGGCGACCGGGAGGCGATGGCCCGCGCGCACCAGCTGACCCGCTTCCCGCTGACCGGCGGCCACCTGGCAGTGGACTGCTCCTCGTGCCACAAGCCGAGCGCCCAGGGGCAGCTGCAGTTCGTCGGCACGCCGACCACCTGCGCCACCTGCCACCAGGGGATCTACAACACCGCGCCGAACCACGTGGCCTCGAACTATCCGACGACCTGCGAGGGCTGCCACTCCACCGTGACGTGGAATGCGGCGATGCTGGGCTCCGGGAACCACCCGACCAGCCCGATCGCGCTGACCGGCGTGCACAGCGGCAATCTGATCTCCTGCGTCCAGTGCCACACGACGCAGCCCTATTCGACCGTGAAGCAGACCTGCGACGGCTGTCACCACGCGGAGTATGTGGCCGCGAAGGATCCGGACCACGTCAGTGGGAACTTCTCCACGACCTGCACCGAGTGCCACGCCCTCGTGGCCGGGTGGCTCGGCGCCAAGTTCAACCATCCGACGACGCCGATCGCCCTCACCGGCGCGCACAGCCCGAACCTGGTGAGCTGCACGCAGTGCCACACCAGCCAGCCCTACTCCGCCGTCAAGCAGACCTGCGACGGCTGCCACCACGCGGAGTACGTGGCGACGAC
>DAOMFQ010000032.1:0-15650 GCA_035429905.1 Gemmatimonadales bacterium | reverse complement strand
ATCGCCATCCGCACCGTGACCCTCCAGGACGGCCGGGCGTACTTCCACGCCGGCGGCGGGATCGTGGCCGATTCCGTTCCTGAACTAGAGTACCAGGAGACGCTGGACAAGGCGGCGGGCATCCGGCACGCCTTCGAGGCGGCGCCGTGATCCTCCTGCTCGACAACTACGACTCCTTCGTCTGGAACCTTGCACGCTATGTGCGGGAACTGGGGAAGGAGCCCCTGGTCCGCCGCAACGACGCCGTTTCCCTCGACGAGATCGCCGCGCTGGCGCCCAGCCACATCATCATTTCGCCGGGGCCGTGCACCCCGAAGGAGGCCGGAATCTCGGTCGACGTGGTACGCCGGTTCGGCCCCAGCGTCCCGATCCTCGGCGTGTGCCTCGGGCACCAGGTGATCGGAGCGGCCTACGGCGCCCGCGTGGTGCGCGCCATGCGGCCGATGCACGGCAAGACCTCGCAGATCACCCACGACGGCACGGGACTGTTCACCGGGCTCCCGAGTCCGTTCCGGGCCACGCGATACCACTCGCTCGCCATCGAGCGAAAATCCTTGCCCGATGCGTTGTTGGTCTCCGCTTCCGCAGATGATGGAGAAGTCATGGCCGTGCGGCACCGCGTCCACAAAGTGGTGGGCACGCAATTCCACCCCGAGTCAGTGCTGACCGAGGGCGGGCACGCGATCGTGGGTCGCTTTCTGGAGTTCAGTCGCCGAAGCTGATGCCGAGGTCGCGGGCGGTCTGCAGGGTGTCGGAATCGAGCGGGACGTGCTTGGTGCGGCCGATGACGTCGGCCAGCGGGATGGTCGAAATGGTGGGCGGCGTGTAGGCCACCATCGTGCCGAAATCCCCGGCGGCGATGGCGCGCACGGCCGCGGTCCCGAACCGGAGCGCGATCAGCCGGTCAAACGTGGTGGGCGTGCCGCCCCGCTGGAGGTGTCCCAGCACCAGGCTCCGGGTTTCCTTGCCGGTGCGCTCGGCGATCGACGCCGCCACGCGGCCCCCGATCCCGCCGAGGCGGTCCACCGTGCCGGCCGACCTCCGCTCCGCCAGCATCGTGCTCCCGTCCTTCGGGCGGGCCCCCTCCGCCACCACCACGATGCTGTAGTGCCGCCCGCTGGCCTCCCGCTGGCGGATGGCCTCGCACACCCGCTCGATGTCGAAGGGAAGCTCCGGCAGGAGCACGATGTCCGCGGAGGAGGAGACGGCGCTGTGCAGCGCGATCCACCCCGCGTCCCGCCCCATGAGTTCCACCACCATGACGCGGTCGTGGCTCTCGGCGGTGGTATGGAGCTTGTCGATGGCCTCGGTGGCGGTGGTAACGGCGGTGTCGAAGCCGAAGGTGACGAGCGTGCCGAAGACGTCGTTGTCGATGGTCTTGGGGACGCCGACCACCGGGAGGCCCTTCCGCCAGAGGTCGTGCGCGATCCGGAGGCTGCCGTCGCCCCCGATCGACACCAGGGCGTCGAACCCGCTGGCCCGGAAGGCGGCGATCAGGTCGTCGGAGCGATCGACCTCGGCCACCGAGCCGTCGGCGGCCGGAGTGGCCCAGCGGAAGGGGTTGCCGCGGTTGGTGGTGCCGAGGATGGTGCCGCCGAGGTGGGTGATGCCGCGGACGGCGGCGGGATTGAGCGTCATGATCCCGTCGTTGGCGAGCAGGCCGCCGAACCCCCGGCGGATGCCATAGCACTGCCAGCCGCGCTGGTGCGCGGCCAGCACGACGGCCCGGATGACGGCGTTGAGGCCCGGCGCGTCGCCGCCGCCGGTGGAAATCGCGATCCGCATGCCGGTCAGGCCAGCGCCTCGCGCACCAGGCGCAGGACCTCGCCGGGCTCCGCGTGACGCCGGAGCGCCTTCTTCGAGAAGATCAGCCGTCCGTCCATCGTCACTTCAAACACTCCGCCCGACGACTCGAGGAGTTTCACCTCGGCCTCGGGATACGCGCCCTGCAGCTCGGCCGCCAGACCGGCGGCCCGGGGACGGTAGTTTCAGACGACGCAGAACTGGATCGTGAACTTCATGGGGAGGCTCCGGGCTGGGGGTGGATCGCCGTCGATCGTGGTTCCGACAATCGTAGCGCCGGGGCGGGGAGTTTCCAAGCAGCACGCGCTTGCCCCGCCTCCGGTCCGCCCGTATCTATGGAGACGATGCCGACCCTCCGCCTGACCGGCCCAGCCCCGCTGGCCCTCCTCGCCCTGCTCGCCGCTCCGCTCGCCGCCCAGCGACGTGAGTACATCATGGAGGTCGGGGCGGCCGCGGCCGTCACCTCGTTCGCCGACGTGACGGACCTCGATGCCGGGTTCGGCGGCGCGCTGCGGCTCGGCTTCTGGCTCCCACTCAATCTCGGCATCGAGCTCGAGGGGCTCACCTCCTCCGCCAAGTCCGCCGCCGGCTCCACCACCAGCGTGCTGTCGGGCACCGCTGCCCTGCTCTACAACATCCGGAGCGGGGAGTCGAGCTCGTTCTATCTCAAGGGCGGCCTCGGGACGACCAAGTACGGCGACACCTGCCCCACGGTGTCCGTCCCGGGCGCAGGGCCCTGCGGCTCGGCGTCCGATTTCGTGCTGGGCGGCGGGTTCCGCGCCGCGGTCTCGTCGATCGTCATGATCCGCGGCGAGGTCGATTACCAGCACAACAGCGACGTCACCTCGTTCAGCAACATCGTCGGCAGCCTCGGCGTGTCCGTGATGGCCATCAGCCGTCCGCTCATCGACACCGACCAGGATGGCGTGTTCGACCGCAAGGACAAGTGCCCGGCCACACCCGTCGGCGCGATCGTCAACAAGAAGGGGTGTCCCTCCGACACCGACCAGGACGGCGTGCCCGACGGCCTCGATCGCTGCCCTGACACACCGCGGGGCGCCACGGTCAGCACCGCCGGCTGCCCGAGCGACACCGACAAGGACGGCGTGGCCGACGGCGTGGACCAGTGCAACGACACCGCCGCCGGCGCGCAGGTCGACCCGAGCGGCTGCCCAACGGACGCCGATGCCGACGGGGTGCCCGATGGGCTCGATCGCTGTCCCGCCACGCCTGCCGGCGCCACCGTGGACGCGCTCGGCTGCCCCAGCGACGCGGACAACGACAAGGTGCCCGACGGCGTGGACCAGTGCCCCGCCACGCCCTCAGGTGCAACGGTGAACACGGTGGGTTGCACGGTGGCCGCGGGCGCCGCCGCCACGGGTGTCGGCCCCTGGACCATCCCCGGCACGGCGTTTGCCCCCATGGGCACCACCATCGGCGCGTCCGCGCTTCCCATGCTGGATTCGGTGGTGGCCATTCTCCGTGCCTACCCGGGCACACGCCTCGAGATCATTGGCCACGCCGACGAGGCCTCCACCGCGGCCGCGAACCTGCAGCTCTCCGCGGACCGAGCCGATGCCGTCAGGAATTACCTGCTCCGGAGCGGGGTCAACCCCGACCAGCTGCAGGCGAGCGGCGCAGGCGCCATGGGTGCCGGACCGGCCGACCCGACCGGAGCCTCCACCCAGAACCGCCGGACCGAAATCAGGATCCTCGGCTCCTAGCCCAGCCCGCCCTGACCCCCTGCAAGACAACTCGCGTCCTGCAATGGCCCCCCGGGCCGGAGCGTGCTTGTGCCTCGTCCAGGCCTGTTGGTCCCCATCGCCGTACTCGCCCTGTGCGCGGCACCCCTCCACGCGCAGGACGGGCGCTGGCACCCCGAATTGCCGGGCGCGAACGGGATCGACTTCCTGGCCCCGTTGCCGCCGTTGCCGTCGCACCTGCATTCCGCGTGGCCCAGCCCGCCGCTGGTGCGCCAACCGGACCAGGTTCGTGCCCTGTATGTCAACGCATGGGCATTCGGCGGCAGCCGGTTCCGCGAGCTGATCCGGCTGGCCGACGAGACGGAGGTGAACGCGCTGGTGATCGACATCAAGGACGACACCGGCTACCTGACGTACCCGTCGAAGGTGCCCACCGCCATCGCCATCGGCGCCAACCGGGAGGTCCGCGCCCGGGACACCGAGGCGCGCGTCCGGGAAATGCTGGCCCACGGGATCTATCCGATCGCGCGCATCGTGGTGGCCAAGGATCCGCTGCTCGCCGAGCGGAAGCCGGCATGGGCCATCCAGTCGCGGAACGGCGGCCTCTGGCGGGACCGGAAGGGCACCGCCTGGGTGGACGCCTTCAATGATTCGGTGTGGGTCTACGCCACGCAGTTGGCCGCCGAAGCGGTCCGGATGGGGTTTGCCGAGGTGCAGTTCGACTATGTGCGGTTCCCCGACGAGCCCCGGGCCCGGATGGCAAGCGCCGTCTTCCCCGCGCGCCGTGCCGGCGAGAGCACGCGGCAGGGCGTCCAGCGCAACCTGCAGCTGGTCCGGACCCGGATGGCGGCACTCGAGGTCCCCGTCACCCTCGACGTGTTCGGCATGACGACGGTGATGACGGGCGACATGGGGATCGGGCAGGTGTGGGAAGACCTGGTGAGCTCGTCCGACGTGGTGCTGCCGATGGTGTACCCGAGCCATTACGCACCCGGGATGTACGGCGCCAGCTCCCCGAACGCCGAGCCGTACCTGGTGGTGCGCCGCGCGCTGGAGGACGGGCTGCGCCGCAGCGCGCTCGTCGACCGCCCGGCCAGCATCCGGCCCTACCTGCAGGCCTTCACGCTCGGCGCGCCGCGCTACTCCGGGGCGCACGTCCGCGCGCAGATCCAGGCCGCGGCGGACGTCGGTATCGACAGCTGGGTGTTGTGGAACCCGCGGAGCGACTACCGGGAGGCGGGGCTCGCGCCGACCAGGCTGGCCTTGGGCTCCCAGCCGGTGATGTAGCCGGCCAGCGCACTGGCGGCGGTGGTGTACGGGCTGGCCAGGTAGAGCTGGCCGGGCCCGGAGCGGCCCGGGAAGTTCCGATTGATGGCGCTCACGGTCACGGTCTTCCGGTCGTAGCTCACGCCGGGACCGGCGTTGATGCAGGCACCGCACGAGGGCTCGATGATCTCCGCCCCCACCGCACGGAAGATGTCCACGTATCCCCGCTCCTCCGCGTACTTCTTCACGTCCTGGCTGCCGAACTGGATGTAGAACCGCACGTCGGGGTGGATCCGCTCACCGGCCTCGGCCGCCTCGCGGAGCACCGTCGCGTACATGTCCATGTCTTCCTTCTTGCCGGCCGTGCAGCTGCCCGCGTAGGCGATGTCCAGCCGCACCCGCTCCCCCAGCTCGCGAATGAACTGCCCGTTGCCGGGGTCGCCCGGGAGCGCGATCATCGGCTCGAGCGCGGCCGCATCGATGTCGATGACCTCCTCGTACTCGGCGTCGGGGTCGGAGAAGAGCCCTTCGAGCATCGCCTCCACCGCGGCACGGGGCATCCCGCGCTCGCGCACCAGGTAATCCACCGTGACAGTGTCCGGCGCCACGATGCCGGTGAACGCCCCGACCTCGGCGGCCATGTTGGTCATGGTGGCGCGTTCGTCAATGGACAGGGAGCGCACCGCGTCCCCGGCGTACTCCACGATCTTGCCGATGGCCCGGCCGCTCTTCACATAGGGATGCCGCAGGATCTGGAGCATGAAGTCCTTGGCCGTCACGTTCGCGGGCTTCCGGCCGTTGACCCGGATCAGCACCGAGGGCGGCACCTTGAGCCGCACGTCCTTGGTCAGCCAGGAATTGAAGATGGCCGTCGTCCCGACGCCGAAGGCCACGCACCCCACGGCGCCGCTGTGCGGGGTGTGGCTGTCGCTCCCGATGACCACCTGCCCCGGCAGGACATGCCGCTCCAGCATCTTGGAGTGACAGATCGCCTCCGACCCCTGGACGACCATGTTCTTGCCCACGCGGGGGAGCTCGCCGTACAGGAGGATTCCCTGTTCCGCCGCGAACTCTTCCTGCTTGGCCTTCAACTCGAGGGCCACGTCGAGGAGCCCCTCCGCCTTCCGGGCGTCGGTCATGGCCAGCTCGAGGAAGGTGAGGTGATCGCGGAAGAAGAAGATCGACCCGGGGTCGACGACCTTCTCCCTTGGCCCGACGAAGTCGCGCCAGAAGATGGCCGCCATGGGGGTCACGTATTCATGGCTGAACCGGATGTCGGTGCGCACGAAGCCTTCGTCGCCCGGCTTGACGTACGGGACGCCGACCCGGTCAGTGGAGAGGTCGGTCACCCAGCGCCGGGCGATCACCTTCTCGGCAAGCGTCATCGGCCGCCTGGGCGTGGTGACGGCGGGGACCCGCACCTTGCCCTGCATGCGGGCCACGTTGTACTGGAAGAGCCCGCCGTGCTCGATGATCCCGCGCGTGATGCCGCCCTCGCCCGCGGTGAACACGGACAGGGGAATCGGTTCCCCGCGGCGCACCCGGTCGAGGACCGAGAAGTCAGTGCTGGTGAAGACGCCAAGGTTCTGGCAATTCTCGCGGTAGATCCGCTCGATGTTCTCGGCCACCACCAGCCGGATGCCCGCCATGAGCTCGGCATAGGGGGACTGCTCCCGGCTCGAGCCCTTGCCGCGCCGCTTGCCGCTCACCGAGGCCACGAATCCGCCGTTCCGGACGGAGGCGCGGGTGATGGGGAACTCCTCCCCGCACTTGAGGCCGAGATACGGGAAGTCGCCCAGCGTCTGGTCGTAGTAGTAGCAGATGTAGGCGGGGGTGATCTCGTCGGTGGAGATGTCGTCCCGGAGCGGGATGGCCGGCGTCCAATCAAGGTCCTGCCCCGACAGCTGGGTCCGGATGAGGTCCGGGTCGGTGGTGAGGTACAGGATCCGCCCGTCGAAGCGGATTTCGTCGGGCAGGGTCGTGATCGGGCGGGACTTGAGGCTCTCGAGCATGGGGCGGCGTTCTCCTGGTTGCCGGAAAATGCCCGGGCGGCGGGGTGGGAGCAAGGATTGTTGGAGGGGCGACAATCCGGGGCTACAATTCTGGCCATGCGCCCCCTGACGCTTGCCTTGCTGGCCCTCGTGGCGGCCGGCCCCGCCGCCGCCCAGACCACCTGGACCATCGCCCCGCCCAGCCGTGTCGTGCCGCTGGGCACCTTTGCGGATACCCTGCTCTCCGAGGCGTCCGCCGCCGCGGCGAGCCGGACACAGCCCGGCGTGATCTGGACCCTCAACGACTCCGGCAACGCACCCTGGCTGTTCGCAGTGGATACGGCGGGGGGCACGCTCGGAGTGTTCCGGGTGACCGGGGCGTCGAATTTCGATTGGGAAACGCTGACCACCTCACCCTGCCCGGCGGGGAACTGTCTCGTCATCGGAGACACCGGCGACAACCCGGAAAAACGCCCCAGCGTCGTGCTGTACCGGATTCCCGAGCCGGTGGTGCATCCGGCCACCGCCGGGGAACTGGTCCCGACGCCCGTTCCGGACTCGCTCACGATCCGCTACCCCGACGGCCCGCACGACAACGAGGCGATCTACGCCGATTCTGCGGGCAACGTCTATTTCGTCACGAAGGGACGCACCAAGGGATTTCTGCTCTTCCGCCTGCCTGCCACCGCGTGGGCGGCGGGCCCCTCGGCGACCCTCGAGCGCGTTGACTCGCTGCCCATCGCGCCGGACATCAGCATCGGACACTGGGTCAGCGACGCGGCGTTGTCGCCCGACGGCCGCCGTGTGGCGGTGCGGACCTATTCCGCCGTCTTCTTCTTCACCGTCGGGGTCGACGGGCGGCTGAGCCCGGACCACGGCAACGAGTGCTTCTTCGGGCACACCCTCGAGCCCCAGGGCGAGGGCGTCACCTGGCTCGACGACCACCGCCTGCTCCTGACGAGCGAGGCGAGTTCCACCAGCCGCGGCACCCTGTTCCTGATCGAGTGCGGCGGGCCGTAGCACAGCGCAACCCCCCGGCGGCGGCCCCCGACGCCGGACCTCCCCAGCTCCCATGGATCCCATGCCCCGTCTTCCAAGTCTGCTCCTTGCCTGCGCCCTGTCCAGCACGGTCACGGCCGCGTCCGCCCAGACCGAGGTGGACAAGGCGACCCAGGCCGTGTCGGCCAACGTCATCCGTGCCCACATCGAGTTCCTGGCCAGCGATGCCCTGGAGGGACGGGGCCCGGGCACCCGCGGCGGTGACCTCGCCGCACGTTACATCGCGACGCAGTTCATCCGCCTGGGCCTGCAGCCCGCGGGCGACGACAGCACCTACTTCTTCAAGGTGCCGCTCATCTCCTTCACGCCGGCCCCCACGCTCGCGCTCAGCGGAAACGCGCTGGCCTACCCCGCCGACTTCGTGCTCAACCCGATGCGGTGGGACTCCGTGGTGACGGTCGATGCGCCCCTCGTGTTCGCCGGGTACGGCATCGTCGCGCCGGAGTACGAGTGGAACGACTACGCCGGGGTGGATGTGAAGGGGAAGATCGTCGCGGTCCTGGTCAACGACCCGGGCCTCTACGATCCGGCCATCTTCAAGGGGAAGGTGCTCACCTACTACGCCCGCTGGACCTACAAGTTCGAGGAGGCGGCGCGCCAGGGGGCGGCGGGCGTGCTGCTCATCCATACCGAGGAAAGCGCGACCTACCCCTGGGGCACGGTCGAGGGAAGCGCCACCGGCAAGCAGGTGCGCCTCGAGACGGCGCCCACCTCGCTCCAGGTGACCGGGTGGATCCAGCACGACGCGATGGCGCGCGCCTTCGCCGCGGCGGGCGACAATCTCGACCAGGCGAGCGCGCGGGCCGGCAAGCGGGGGTTCGTGGCCTACGAACTGCCGGTCCGGGTGGCGGCCTCGGTGCGGAGCACCTTCGTGCGCACCGCTACCTACAACGTCCTCGGTCGGCTGCCGGGCACCGGCGGACCGCTCGCCCAGGAGGTCGTGGTCATCGGGGCGCACTATGACCACCTCGGCATCGCCAAGCCGGTGGATGGCGACTCGATCTACAACGGAGCCCGGGACAACGCCGCCGGCGTCGGCGAGATGCTCGCCATTGCGGAGGCGATGAGCCGCGGCGACCTGAAGGGGAAGCGCTCGATCCTGTTCACGGCGTTCGGAGGCGAGGAAGCAGGGCTGCTCGGCTCCCAGGCGTTGATCGACCGGCCGTTCATGCCGCTCCGCAACGTGGCGGCGATGCTCAACTTCGACGGCGCCAACCTCTTCGGCCGCACCCGGGATGTCTCGGCCAACGGCTCCGACCAGTCGTCTCTGCTGGGCGCGCTGCAGGCGGCCGCCCGGCTCGAAGGACTGCAGGTCAGCGACGATTCGGCCGGCATGTACCGCGGCACCTTCTTCCGGTCGGACAATTTTCCGTTCGCGCGCGCCGGTATTCCGTCGCTCTCCTTCGAGCCGGGGAGCACCTTCGCGGGGCGGCCGCCCGATTACGGAGCGAAGGCACAGGCCGACTACACCGCCAAGCGCTATCACCGCCCGCAGGATGAGTTCGGCGCATGGTACAACCTCGACGGCGCCGTGCAGGAGACCCGTGTCGGCCTCCGGACGGCGATCTACGCCGCCGATGCGTCGGCCCAACCGACCTGGGATGTCGACTCCGAGTTCCGGGCGGCTGGTGAGGCACGCATGAAAGCTCCGAAGTCGAAACAGTAAAACGTCAGCATTACGTCAGCGTCGCGTCGGTGCCATTTTGTTCGTTCGAGATTGGCAGATGCGATTGTCATGCCTTAACGCTATGAATAGTTAACACTTAGGCGACTTCCCAGCTTCCACGCCCCACCGCCTCCTCGACCGTTCCACTGGACCCGCACGCCAATCCAGTGTAGTTTCGCGGCGTTCCGCCCCGGGATCTCTCCGACCAGGAGCACCTCTGGAACTGCCCTCGCAACACCGCGTGCCGCTCGCCTGGCTCCTCCAGCATGGCGGGGAGATCATCGCGCACCGCACCCTGACGGAATTGGCGCCCCCGGGCACGGTGGACGTCCTGGCCCTGGAGGCCGCACGCGCCGCGGTGCTCGAGTCGAAGCCGGTGGCCGCCGTGGTGAAGAAGCAGAAGGACACCGGCATCTGGGCCGGCAATCTCCTCGGCCTGTCGGCGTCCACCGCGCTGGGCATCAAGGACACCGGCACGATTCCCCAGTACCGCCGCCTGCTCCAATTGGGCGTACCGCTCGGCGGGCGCCCCTACAAGCTGGCCGACCGGCTCCTGTTCCGGCTGCTCTCGCGCGACGACGACCCCGCCCTGCTCTTCGAGTTCCGGAAGATGGCGGCCGGAGACACGCATGCCGAATCCTGGGCGCGGTGGGTCATTCGGGAAGCGTCCTGCGCGGCGCTGGCCGAGGCCGGCCACATCGAGGACCCCCGCCTCCGGGGCTCGGCGCACAAGGTGGCGAGCGCGGTGTCGCAGTTCCTGCGCAGCCCGTTGTCCGAGAAGCCGTTCGTGAAGGTGGGCGGCAAGACGATCCTCCACCCCGAGGCGTACCCGCCGAGCTGGTACTCGGTGGCGATGGTCGCCTCGATGCCGTCGCTGCAGCGTGAACGAGCCGGGTTCACCGAGCGGCTCGGCCACTACCTCGCGCAACCGGCGCCGAAGAAGGCCTACTCGCTGCATGTCGGCAAGAAGACCGTCAAGCCGCAGCACCTGCTCCTCGGCGACCCGATCGAGTCCGACGGCAAGGGTGTGGCCAAGGACGTTCCGCTGGCCCTGCACTACATCGAATTGCTGGCCCGGATCGGCGCCCTCCACACGGCGCCGGTGGCCACGAAGGTTCTGGGGCGGCTGCTCAAGGATTGCGACGAGCACGGCGTGTGGCATCCGAAGGGCCTCCGGAGCCTGCCCAAGGGCCTCAACAAGATCACCTACCACACGTTTCCGCTCGCCACGGAATCGAAGAGCGCGGAATCGAGACAGGTCGACGTGACCTTCCGACTCGCGCTGATCGCCAAGCACCTGGGCTGGACCATCGAAATGGCGTAGGGCAGCGGGGCAAGCTCGCTTGCAATAAGCGTAGTCATAATCCATACTACGCTCCATGCGCACGCTCAATCTGATGCCGTTCGGCTTCACACCCACCGAGAGCCTGGTCTACCAGGTCCTGCTGACAACCGGGCCCGGCACCGGCTATGGCATCGCGCGGGCGGCGAGCCTGGCACGAGCCAACGCCTACAGCGCGCTCGAGGGACTGGTGGCGAAGGGCGCGGCCCGTGTGGAGGGCACGCGCCCGAAGCGCTACCGGCCGGAGGCGCCCACGGCACTCGTGGCGCGGATCGCGAGCCAGCACGGACAGGCGCTGGATGCGTTGCGCGATCACCTCGCGGAAATCTCGGTACCCGACTCCCCCACCCTCGTGGAAATCGAGTCGGCCCGCGGCTCGCTCCAGCTGATTGCCCACGACATCGGCCGCGCTGCCACCTCGGTCCGGCTCCTCGCTCCCTCCGATGCCTATCCCTTGCTCGTCCCGGCGCTCCGAAAGGCGGCGAGCTCCGGGGTCACGCTCGATCTTCGCTCCCTCGAACCGGTCGATCTCCCCTTCGCCTCCGTCAACCGGGCACACCCGGGCCACCAGTGGCCGGGCCAGCCGCTGGTCGCAGTGGTGGACGACAAGAGCGCGGTGATGGCAGCCCGGGTCGGCGCGGAGGTGCGCGGCCACTGGAGTACGGCCCCGGCGTTCGTGGCGGCGGCGGGCCTGGCATTCGAGCGCTTCGGGATGGCTCCATGAGCGATCCGGTCGCGGCGGCGCTGCGCGAGTTGCGGCGGGAGTACCACGCGGAGGGACCGGCCCGCGTGGCCGAACTGCAGCGGGGGCTGGCCGCGCTCCGCGCCGGAGAGGACGGCGCCGAGACCAGCCTGACCATGCTCTGTCATCGGCTGGCGGGGTCGGGCGGGGCCTACGGGTTTCCGCAGGTGAGCACCGTGGCGCGCGAGCTGGAGCGCCTGCTCCGGAGCGAGCCACACTGGACGCCGGCCCGCCTCGCGGAGCTCGAGGCAGGCATCCAGGACATTTCCGACGCCTTCACCCAGCGCGGCGCCGACTGACCCTCAGTGCGCGAAGCGCTCCACGAGCGGAGCGACATCGCGCGGGTTTTCGTCGCCGAAGAGGAGCCGGCCTTCGCGGAGCGAGGCGCCGCGGAGGGTGAGGGCGAGGACCTCGCCCAGGCTGTCCACCGGAAACACCTCGATCCGCTTCCGGACCTCTTCCGGCAGGTCCTCGAGGTCCGGCTCGTTCTTCCGCGGGAGCACGATCCGCGTGATGCCCGCGCGCACCGCGCCCAGCACCTTCTCCTTGACCCCCCCGATCGGCAGGACGTGACCCCGGAGGGTGATCTCCCCCGTCATCGCGATGTCGTTGCGGACCGGCCGGCCCGAGAGGGCGGACACCAGCGCCGTGGCCATCGTGACGCCGGCCGACGGCCCGTCCTTCGGGATGGCCCCCGCCGGGACGTGGATGTGCAGGTCGCGGTCGAACATGTCTTCCTTGATGTGCAGCCCGGCGGCGTGCGAGCGGGCGTAGGTCCAGGCTGCGCGGGCGGACTCCTTCATCACGTCGCCGAGCTGGCCGGTGAGGGTCAGCTCGCCCTTGCCGCGCATCGTCGATGCCTCGACGAACATGATGTCACCGCCGGTGGGGGAGTAGTACATGCCGGTGGCGACGCCGACCTGATCCTCGCGCGCCGCGCGCTCCGGGAACACCCGGGGCCGGCCGAGGAGGTCATCCACCGCCTGGGGATCCACCGTCAGCCGCTCCACCTCCTTGGCGGCGATCCGGCGGGCGACCTTGCGGGCCAGCTTGCCCAGCTCCCGCTCCAGCTGGCGGACCCCCGCCTCGCGGGTGTAGCTGGTGATGACCTCCTGGGTGGCCCCGTCGGTGATCTCGATCTGCGCGGTCGAGAGGCCGTTCTCCTCCAGCTGGCGCGGAATGAGGAAGTTCCGGGCGATGACCAGCTTCTCCCGCTCGGTGTACCCGCTGAACTCGACGGTTTCCATGCGGTCGAGCAGCGGCGCCGGGATGTTCTGCGGGAAGTTGGCCGTGGCGATGAAGAGCACCTCGCTCAGGTCGAACGGCACCCCGAGGTAGTGATCGACGAACGAGTCGTTCTGTGCGGGGTCGAGCACTTCGAGCAGCGCGGCCGCCGGATCGCCCTGGAAGGACACCCCGAGCTTGTCCACCTCGTCGAGCAGGAACACGGGGTTCCGGGTGCCGGCCTGCCGCATGCCGTTCAGGATGCGACCCGGCATGGCGCCGACGTAGGTGCGCCGGTGGCCGCGGATGTCGGCCTCGTCGCGCGCGCCACCGAGCGAAATCCGCACGTACTTCCGGCCCATCGCGCGGGCGATGGACTTGGCGACGGAGGTCTTGCCCACGCCCGGGGGGCCGACGAAGAGGAGGATGGGGCCCTTCGCCCCTTCGGGGCCAGGCGGGGAGGCGGGGAGGCGGGGAGGTGATCCGGTTTCACCCTCCGGCTTCCCCGCTTCCCCGCTTTCCCCCTTCCCCGCCTCGCGCAGCTGGCGAACGGCCAGAAACTCCAGCACCCTGTCCTTCACGTCGCCCAGGGCGTAGTGGTCCTCGTCCAGAATCCGCTGCGCCTCGACCAGGTCGAGGTGCTCCTCGCTCCGGGCGCTCCACGGAAGCTCGAGGATGTGCTCGAGATACGTCCGGATGACCTGGGACTCCATCGACTCCCGCGCGATGCGGCCGAGCCGCCCGAGTTCGCGGTCCACCTCGCGCCGCGCGTCGGCCGGCAGGTCGAGGGCGGCCAGCTTGGTCCGCAGCTCGTCCATCTCGTCCGACTCGTCGTCCTCGCCAAGCTCCCGGCGGATGGTCTTGAGCTGTTCGCGGAGGAACATCTCGCGCTGCCGCTCGCCGAGCTCCTCCTGCACCTGCGACTTGATGTCCTCCTGGGCGTCCACCAGGCCGATCTGGCGCTGGATGTGGACCAGGACGCGGCGGAGCCGGTCCTCCACGGAGAGCGTCTCGAGGAGGGTCTGGCGCTGCACCGGGGTGATGTCGATGTAGCCCGCCACCAGGTCGGAGAAGCGGCCGGCGTCGTGCACCCCCGCGAGCACCTGCTGGATGACTTCCTCCGGCAGCCCCGACTTCTGGCCGAGTTCGGCCGCACGGGTGCGCGCCTCGCGGTGCAGGGCCAGGAACGCCGGATCGTCCGGGTTCACCGGCGGAAGTTCCTCGGCCTCGCGCACGACGGCCTGCAGGAAGCCGTCCTTCTCGACGACGTGCATGGCAATGCCGCGCCGCTCGCCATGCAGCAGCAGTTGCATCCCGGCCAGGCCCCGCTGCAGCTGCCCGATCTTGGCGATGGTACCGATGGTGTACAGATGATCCGGCTTGACCTGCTCGACGTTCTCCCGCTGCGACAGCGCGAAGACCAGTTTGTCCGGCGTGGCGAGGGCCGCCTCGATGGCCCGGAGCGTGCCCGGCCGGCCCGCCCCGATGGGGGCGGTGACGCCGGGGAAGAGCACCACGTCGCGAAGCGGAAGCACGGGAATCGTCAGGCGTTCAGTCATGGAAAGCGTCCTCTCATCCCCCGCTGCCGGGGGCGAATTTGGCAGAAGTGTACACCGACTGTACCCCCAGAATGCACCCGCCGTGCCATCTGGATGCCCGGGAATCTCTTTGGGTCGTCCATCCGTATGGGCGCCCTAGGTGCAATACGGAACGCCCGCACTCAATTGGTTCGGGCGCCCCTGCCAATCCGACAGGGCACGGATCCAACCGGCAGGCGACCGATTCACGCCTCGCCGCGTGTTGCCCTTACGGAACAAGGACGACAGATTGTTGTGTTCCCGCGGGAGTATCCGTCCCGCACGTTTGCCCAAGGACTCGAGCGCCGATGACTGAACCTCACGAAACATCCCTCGTCTCCCGCCTCGGCAAGGCATTGGGAGACGCGTATACGATCGAAGGCGAGATCGGACGAGGTGGGATGGGGGTGGTCTATCGGGCGCGCGACGAGCGGCTGCAGCGGCGCGTCGCGATCAAGGTGCTCCCCCCCGAACTGGCCTTCCAGGACGAGATCCGCCAGCGCTTCATGCGCGAGGCGCAGACGGCCGCGCGCCTCTCGCACCCCAACATCGTGCCGATCCACGGCGTCGACGAGGGCGGCGGACTGGTGTATTTCGTCATGGGGCTGGTCGATGGCGAGTCGCTCGGCGCGCGCATCAAGCGCCGGGGGCACCTGCCCGCGGAAGAAGTCCGCCGCATCATGAAGGAAACGGCCGACGCGCTCAGCGCCGCCCATGCCTTCTCCGTGGTCCACCGCGACATCAAGCCCGACAACATCCTCCTCGAGGGCACCCGCGGGCGGGTGATGGTGACCGACTTCGGGATCGCCAAGGCGCTCTCCGCCGGCTCCGGCGCGACGCTCACCGGCGCCGGGGTAGCGATCGGCACGCCGGCCTACATGAGCCCCGAGCAGGCCGCCGGCGAACGGGAAATCGACGGCCGGTCCGACGTCTACAGCCTCGGCATCGTGGCCTACCAGATGGTGACGGGCGAGCTGCCGTTCCAGGCACCGACGGTCGCCGGCATCCTGATGAAGCAGATCACCGAGCCGGCGCCGATGGTGACGCTGAAGCGGCCCGAGATTCCCGAGGACCTGTCGCTGGCGATCAGCCGCTGCCTCGAGAAGGACCCGGAGAACCGCTGGCCCACCGCGGACGCCCTGCGGCGGGCGCTGGAGACGCGCACGGTGACCGGGTACCGCCCGACCGGCACCGGCTGGAAGGCTCCGCGCACCGCGGGCGGAGCGTCCGCGCGGAGCGCCGGCCAGGTCTGCGTCACGTCGATCCGGATCGGCGGC
>DAOMFQ010000031.1:0-15728 GCA_035429905.1 Gemmatimonadales bacterium | reverse complement strand
TGACGCTCATCGAGTAGTTGATGAACGACTGCTGCATCTCTTCTTCGATGAGGCGAGGAAGGATGCGCTCGCGGGAGTTCGGCGCGGTCATGGGGACTCGGGGTTGGTTCGGAAAACCGGGGGGCCGACCGGCCCACCGGGAACCCTGAAATATAGTCCGCGGGGGGCCAGGAAATCAACCTTGAAAAGCGGCGGTAAAGTATTGGGAGACAAAGGGATGAGAACCCATCACCCCCTACCCCCTCTCCCTCCGGGAGAGGGGGCGGGATGGTGGACTCGATTGGCAGCCCTGGCTTGCGATGACCCCTCACCCCCTACCCCCTCTCCCTCCGGGAGAGGGGCGAGGGACGGATGGGTGCGGGACAACGGAACAGTATGCGGAAAACGGATGCGGTGGCGTGAACTGAGGAGGGATAGCCTGGGATGAATTCACCTGGAGGCGAGCTTGACCAGGCATCCGACAGGAAGTGGAGTGATCGCCCGCCAGCCGCAGGACCCCTCGCTCCTCGCCCGTGCCCGACGGCTTCGCCGTGAAGCGACAGACGCAGAGCGAACGGCATGGGAACTTCTGCGAGGCAGGCGCACGTTTGGGCTCAGATTTCGGCGCCAGCAGGTCATTGGCCCGTTTATCGTGGATTTCTACTGCGCGCAGCTACGCCTCGCGATCGAGTTGGACGGCCCCATCCACGAGCAGGAGGGCCATCCGGTTCGCGATCTTGAGCGGGACGGCCAACTCGACGCGCTTGGCGTTCGGATCATCCGCATTCGGAACGAGGATCTGACTGCCGAGCACCTCCTCAACCTCCTCGACCCATTCACCACCCCCTCTCCCGGAGGGAGAGGGGGCCGGGGGGGTGAGGGGTTAACAGTGACCCTCGAAAGCGGTGGATCGCACCAGAGTAGTCAGCTCTTCCGGAACCTCAGCCGGAGTTCGTCGAGCCGGGTGTAGATGACGGGCGTCACGTAGAGCGTGATGAGCTGCGAAAACGCGAGCCCGCCCACCACCGCGACGCCGAGCGGACGGCGCGATTCGGCGCCGGCCCCGGCCCCCAGCGCGATCGGCAGCGTGCCCATGAGCGCCGCCATCGTGGTCATCATGATGGGCCGGAAGCGCACCGAGCAGGCCTCGAGGATGGCATCCCGCGGACTCTTCCCCTCCTTCCGCTCGGCGTCCAGCGCGAAGTCGATCATCATGATCGCGTTCTTCTTGACCAGGCCGATGAGCATGATGATCCCGACGAACGCGTAGATGCTGAGGTCGAGGCCGGTCAGCCAGAGGGCCAGCAGCGCCCCGAAGCCGGCGAAGGGCAGCCCGGAGAGGATCGTGAGCGGATGGATGAAGCTCTCGTAGAGGATGCCGAGCACGATGTAGATCACCACGACGGCCAGCACCAGGAGCAGCAGCAGCCCCTGCTGCGCCGCCTGGAAGGCCTGCGCGGTGCCCGCGAAGTCGCCACTCACGCCCGACGGCAGTTCCGCCGCGGCCGCGGCCTGCACCACCGCCACCGCGTCGCCCACCGACACACCCGGCGCCGGGTTGAAGCTCAGCGTGACCGCCGGCAACTGCCCGGCGTGGCTCACCGCGAGGGGGCCGAGCCCCTCGGTCAGCGTGGCCAGGGCGGCCAGCGGCACCAGCGTGCCGTTGGTGCCCCGCACCGAGAGCAGGCGCAGGGCGCTGAGGTCTCGCTGGTATTCGGGGAGGAGCTCGATGATGACCCAGTACTGGTTGTTGTCGGTGTAGATGGTGGAGGCCTGCGAGGCGCCGTAGGCGCCGTACAGGGCGGCCTCGATCTGGGCCGCCGACACGCCGAACGCCGCCGCGCGCTCGCGGTCGATGGCCACCCGGATCTGCGGATTCCGGATCTGGAGGTCGGTGGTCACGTCGCGCAGCTCGGGCCGCTCGCGGAGCTTCTGCTCGAGCGCCGAGGCGCTGGCGTAGAGGAGGTCCACGTCGGAACCCTGGAGGGTGTACTGGTAGAGCGCCTTCGACTGCCGTCCGCCGATGTTGATCACGGGCGGGTTCTGCAGGAAGATCCGGACGCCGGGAATCGTGGACAGCTTCGACTGGAGCTGCCGGGCCACCGCGTCGGCATCGAGACGGCGCTCGGCCGCGGGCGTGAGCCGGATGATGAGCCGGCTCTGGTTCGTGGTCGTGGCCCGGCCGCCGCCCGTGGCGCCCATGAAGCCCGCCACGTTCGAGTCGGCGAGCATGACGGCGTTGATCTCCTCCTGGTACCGCTTCATCGCATCGAAGGATGAGCCCTCGGCCGCCTCCACCGTGCCGCGGAGCTGGTCCTGATCCTCGCTGGGAATGAACCCCTTGGGGATGGTCACCGCGAGCCAGATCGTGGCCGCGAAGAGCGCCCCCGACACCCAGAGCGCCAGCCCGCGGCGGTCCATGACCCAGTCGAGCGAGCGCTCGTACGCCGAGAGCACCCGCTGGTAGATCCGCTCGGTGGCCTGGTAGAACCGGCCGTGCTCCTCGCCGGCCCCGGTCTTCAGGAACCGGCTGCAGAGCATCGGCGTCAGGGACAGCGACACGAAGCCCGACACGAGGATCGCCGCGCTGATGGTGACGGCGAACTCGCGGAAGAGCCGGCCGATCAGCCCGCCGAGGAACAGCACGGGAATGAACACCGCCACCAGCGAGAGGGTCATCGACACGATGGTGAAGCCGATTTCCCGGCTGCCCGCCAGCGCCGCCTCGAGGCGCCCTTTCCCCATTTCCATGTGCCGCACGATGTTCTCGAGCATCACGATGGCGTCGTCCACCACGAACCCCACCGACAGCGTCAGCGCCATCAGCGACAGGTTGTCCAGGCTGTAGCCGAGGAGCGACATCACGGCGAAGGTGCCCACCAGCGACATCGGCAGCGCCAGGCTGGGAATGACGGTGGCCGGGAGGTTGCGCAGGAAAAGGAAGATGACCAGCACCACCAGCATCAGCGTCAGGTAGAGCGTGTGCTTCACGTCGTCCACCGACTTCCGGATGGTCTCGGACCGGTCGTAGAGGACGGACACGTTGACGGATGCCGGCAGCTGGGCCTCCAGCCGGGCCATGGCGGCCCGCACCGCGGCCGTCACGGCCACGGTGTTGGTGCCGGGCTGCCGCTGGATGGCCAGGACGATGCCGCGCTCGCCATTGAACCAGGCCGCGGCCTTGCTGTCCTGCACCGCGTCGACCACGCGACCGAGGTCCTGCAACCGCACCGCGGCGCCATTGCGATACGCCACGACCAGCGGCCGGAACCCGGCCGCGTCCCGCAGCTGGCCGTCCGCCTCGACGGCGTAGGTCCGGTCGGTGCCCCAGAGGATGCCGGTCGGCATGTTGACGTTGCCCTCGCGCACCGCGCGGGTCACTTCGTCGATGCCGAGCTGGCGCGCGGCCAGCGCCTGGGGGTCGAGCTGGATCCGCACCGCGTATTTCTGCGAGCCGAACACCAGCACCTGCGCCACCCCCGACACGGTCGAGAGCCGCTGCGCGATGGTCGTTTCCCCGAATTCATCGAGCGTGGACAGCGGGAGGCTCGACGACGTCAGGGCGTAGAGGATGACCGGAGCCGCCGACGGGTCCACCTTCTGGTACGACGGGGGCACGATGCCCTGCGGAAGCTGCCGGACGGTCTGGGTGATGGCCGCCTGCACGTCCGCCGCCGCCGCATCCACGTCGCGGTCGAGGTCGAACTGCAGGGTGATCGAGGTGGTGCCCTGGTAGCTGGTCGAGCTGATGACGTCGAGCCCGGCGATGGTCGAGAACTGCTTCTCGAGCGGCGTGGCCACCGACGCGGCCATCGTTTCCGGGCTGGCGCCGGGGAGGCTCGCGGACACGGAGATGGTCGGGTAGTCCACCGCCGGCAGGTCGCTCACCGGAAGCCCGCGGTACGCGACCACCCCGAAGATCAGGAGGCCGGTCATGATGAGCGTCGTCATGACCGGCCGCTGGATGAATCCCGCCGAAATGTTCACGGCGCCGCGCCGGCCTGAGCGGTGGAATCGTTCCGTACGCCGACCGGGGTGCCCTCGGTGAGGCGGAGTTGTCCGTCGGTCACCACCAGGTCGCCGGGGGCCACGCCGCCGCGAAGGACGGCGATCGAATCGGTGGTCCGCTCGACGTCCACCGGACGAATGCGCGCCGCCCGGCTCGAGTCCACCACGTACACCACGCTTCCGCGCTGGCCGTTCACCACGGCGGTGAGCGGCACCACCAGGGCGTCCCGTTGGGTGTCGAGCTCGAGCACCACCCGCACCAGCGCGCCGGGCCAGAGCCCGCCGCCGCGGTTGGAAAACTGTGCCTTGAGCTGGATGGTGCCGGTCAGGGTATCAACGGCGTTGTCGAGGAATGTCAGGGTGCCGGTCTCGCCCGCATCGTCACCGCCCACCGGGGTGGCCCGCACCTGGAGCGCGTGCCCGGCACGGCGGCGGATCTCGTCGAGGAAGGTGGCCGGCACCGCGAAGCGCACCAGGATCGGCGCCATCTGGTTGATGATGACCAGCGGCGTGCCGGCGCTCGCGCGCACCAGGTTGCCCTCTCGGAGCAGGAGGCCGCCGGCCCTCCCGCTGATCGGCGCGCGGATCGTGGCGTATTGCAGGTTGAGCCGCGCCCGCTCGACAGCCGCGCTGTCCGCCTGCACGGTGGCAACGGCGCCCTCCGCGGCGGCCTGGGCCTGGTCGAGCTGTTGCGTGGTGACGAACGACTGCGCGGCGAGCTCCCGGAAGCGCTGGGCGTCGCGGACCGCGCTGGTGGCCAGCGCCTGGTCGCGCGCCAGGGCGCCCTCGGCCTGCCGCAGCGCCGCCTCGAACACCCGCGGATCGATGCGAAAGAGCACCTGCCCGGCGCGGACCGGGTCGCCCTCGCGGAAGTCCACCGAGGTCAGGATGCCATCCACCTGGGCGGCCACCGTGGCGGTCTGGATCGGTTCGACCGTGCCCGTGGCCTCGACTATGCGCGGCACGTCCCGGCGCACCACGCGGGCGACCGTCACCGGCACCGCCGGAGGAGCGGGAGGGGTACGGTCGCCGCAGGCGGGCAAGACCAGGAGCAGGAGCGCCACAGCGCAGCGCCGGCGAGCTCGGGGCATTTCGAGTGTCCGGAAGGGAGGCATTTCTTCACTACGGGCGGACCGGATCGAACGTTGAGAAGCTATCAGTCGGTGGGAAGGCGGGGAAGCGGGGCAGCGGGGAGGCCGACGCCAAACCCCCTCGCGGTCAGTGGCCGGCGAGGGGGCTGGTGTACTCGATCACGGGGTTCCGGGGCCACCGCCGGAGCGGCGGGTCGCGCTGCAGGAAGATCGTCGCGGCCCCCACGCCGCTGACGCGCGCGGCCACGGGAAGGACGATCCGACCGACCGAGGCGCCCGAGTCGTCATAGACGCGATACGTCGGGATCGGGCTGTCGGTGGCGAGCATGACCATCGGGGCCTCCTTTCCATGTGTACTCCCTTTGATGCCTCCCGTCACGAAAGGGTTGCAGAACGGGACTGACCGCCTCCCACCCGCCAGTTAGATTCCCGGCATGCGGACTTCCATCCGGGCCCAGCTGGCCCCCCTCGGCGCGCTCCTCCTGGCCCTCGGATGCGGCACCGGCGACCCCCCTCCGCGCGACACCACCCTCGGCCCCGCCGGCGACACCATCCCGACCGCCCTCTACGAGGCCACCGCAGGCGCCTGGCTCGGCGGCGACCGGTGGGCGGTGCTCTCCCCGGCCGACCAGCGGGTGGTCCTGCTCGATTTCTCGAGCCACACCGCCACCGATCTCGGCAAGGACGTCAAGAGCCCATACCAGGGCCCATTCGCCATCTTCAGGACCGGCGACAGCCTGTACGTGAGCGACTGGGCACTGCGGCGAGTGTCGATCTGGACCCTGGACGGCGCGTTCGCGGGCGCCGTGCCCGCTCCCGAGAACACCCGCGGCACCCTGCCCCGCGCGCGCGACGGCGCGGGCAACTGGTACGTCGAGCTGAACCCGCCACCTGGCCCCGACGGCAGCGGCAACCAGGACTCCGCCGTGGTCCTCCGCCTGCCGCCGGACCTCTCGAGGGTGGACACGATCCTCAAGCTCTCCCCGCTCGACCTGGCCGAAGTGGACGGCGACGCGGGCCGCCGGTTCGAGCGGCGCGTGTTCAGCGGTGAGGACTACTGGGGCGTGCTCCCGGACCAGAGCATGTGGGTGGCGCGCGTGTACCCGAATCGGGTGGACTGGATCGCCCCCGACGGCAAGCTCCAGGGCGGGCAGAAACTCCCGGACCGTGTCTTCACCATTACCATCTCGGACCGGGAGGCGTGGCTCCGGCGCTTTCCCCCGGAGCTCCGGTCCGCCGCCGAGAAGGTCCCGTTCAGCCCGGTCAAGCCGCCGTTCGACCTGGCCTTCACGGGGGGCGACGGCAATGTCTGGCTGGAAAAGAGCCGCGTGATTCCCGACACCGTGCGCCGCTACCAGGTGGTCGGGCGGAACGGGCGGCTGCTCGAGTCCGTCGCCTTCAACGGCTACGGCAAGGCGCTGGCCGCGAGCCCCGATGCGGTGCTGGTCACCGAAGTGCAACCGTCGGGGATGCGATTCGTGCGTTTTCCCCGCCCCACCCGGTAGATTTGGATCGGACGTATACACGGAGGCACCATGTCCAAGAAGGAAGACCAGCGGATCGCCCGGCTCGCCCAGAAGAACGCCGCCAAGATCAAGCCGCCGGTGGCGGAGCGGGCCGCACAGTACGACTCCACCCTCCGGCAGAAGCCCGAGGAAATGGACGCCGAGACGCGTCGACTCTTCAAGGAAATGAAGAAGCGGGAGTTCTGATGGTGTTCATTCCGGTGGTGCCGCACCGTCCCACGCCGGCTTCGCCGCGGGCGCTGGATCTGGCTCGCCGCCTGAAGGACGAAGTGGAGAAGTTCGAGCGGCAGTACCCCGGCACCAGCCGGGAGGACCTCCGGGCCGCCGCCGCCATCGCCATCGGCGACGACTCGCCGGCCAAGGTGCCGCCGCGGCGAGCCATCGCCGCCGCGGTGACGGGCATCATCGCCGCGCTCGGCGGGCTGGGGCTCGTGATGGAAGCGTCGCAGCGGGAGGGCGGCGCCCCGGCGGTGCCGGTCGTCGCCGTGGCCATCGGGGTGGCGTGCGTCGCCATCATCCTGGCGGCCGTGGTGCGGAGTCGCCGGCAGGGTTAGCTCGCCCGCTCGCTGGCGGAGCCCAGTCCCGCGCGATAGTATCTGGCATCCCCTGCCAGGAGCGCGCCGATGCCCACCGTCCGCGACCTGCTCGCCCGCAAGAACGGCGAGGTCATCTCGATCGCCCCCTCCGATTCCGCGCTCCACGCCGCCCAGGTCATGAACCAGCACGGCATCGGCGGGCTCGTCGTGCTGGAGCAGGGCACGCTCAAGGGCGTGTTCACGGAGCGCGACATCCTGCGGCGGGTGGTGGCGGCGGGGCGGGATCCGGCCGCGACGAAGGTACGCGAGGTGATGACCTCGCCAGTCATCACCTGCCTGCCCGCAACGAGCGTGGAGGAATGCGGGGCCATCATGAGCGGAAAGCGGATCCGGCACCTGCCGGTGACCGACGACCGCGGCCTGGTGGGGCTCATTACCAGCGGCGACCTGCTGGCCTTCCAGGTGGCGGAGCAGTCCGCCACCATCCAGTACCTCAACAGTTACATGTTCGACGTGCGGTAGGGGCGCCCAGCCGTGCGCCCCTTCGTCGGCCCCTAGGGCACAGGCGGTTCCTCGGCGCGGTCGGTCGACCGGGTGCGTTCCATGCGCCGAAGCCGCCCCTCCTCGTACCAGCGGCGGGTGACCTCGCCCGCCAGCTTCGTGTTGCCCAGCCCGAACGCCAGGCCGGTGGCCAGCGCCACCGCGCCCAGGATGAGCGTGAAGGCGGTGGTCACGATGTCCTCGGCCACCCCCACCTGCTGCAGCGCCATGAACACCGCGATCACCACCACGATGCCCTTCGAGGCCCGCGCCAGCGTGGGCACGCCCACCACCCCGCCCGCCGACGCCACGATGAGGCCGCGCACGAACTCCCCGACCACGATGCCGAGGATGATGATGACGATGGCGCTCATCAGGGTGGGGATGAAGCCGAGCATCAGGCCGAACATCTCGTTGATGCTCTCGAGCCCAAGGGCGGTGCTGGAGAGGAGGATGACGACCAGCATCACCAGCCAGAAGGCCAGCTTGCCCACCGCGTGCACCGGATCGAGCGACGGCTCGGCGCGTTCCATCACGTCGGCCAGCCCGCCCTCCTTGGCCACCCGGTTGAAGTCCATCTTCGCGAGCGTCCGGTCCACCCACTTTTCGATTTGCCGGGCCACGAAGTAGCCCGCGAGCAGGAGCACGCCGGCCCCGATGATGGCCGGGAGGTAGAAGCTGAGCTGCTGCATGCCGTACGACAGCCGCTCCCAGAGGTCGGTCATGGTGCCACCTCGATCACGAGTTTGCCGAATTGCGCGCCGTCGGCCATGCGGCGGAAGGCGGCAGGCCCCTCCGACAGCGGAACCACCGAATCCACCACCGGCCAGAGCCGCCCCTCGAGTGCGTGCCGGGCCACCGCCTGGTATTCACGGTCGCCCCCCATCGTGCTGCCCAGGATGTCCCACTGGTACCAGAAGAGCTTCCGGATGTCGGTCGTGACCATCGGCCCCGTGGTGCCGCCGCAGGTGACGAGCCGCCCGCCCCGGCCCAGCGCGCGGAGCGAGAGCGGCCAGGTCTTCTCGCCGACGTTGTCCACCACGACGTCCGCGTTCCGCCCGTCGGTCAGCGCCCGCACCGCCTTCGGCACGTCGTCGGTCAGGTGGTTCAGCAGGTGGTCGGCGCCCAGCGCGCGGGCACGCTGGAGCTTGGCATCCGACGAGCTGGTCACGATGGCGGTGGCTCCCAGCATCTTGGCGATGAGCAGGCAGGCCTGCGCCACCCCGCCGCCGATGCCCCAGATGAGGACGGTCTCCCCGGCACGGACCCGGGCGCGCGCCGTCATCATCCGCCAGGCCGTCAGCGTGGCGAGCGAAAACCCCGCCGCCTGGGCCCAGGACATCCCCTCAGGCACGCGCGCCAGGTTGCCGGCGGGCACCACCACAAACTCGCCCGCAGTGCCGGGAATGTGCTCGCCGAGGAGGCCGTACTTCCGGCAGAGCGGCTGCTGGTCGGCGGCGCAGAGTGCGCAATCATTGCAGCCGATGCCCGGGTTCATCATCACCCGGTCGCCCACCGCCCACTCCTTCACGTTCGCCCCCACCGACTCGACCGTGCCGGCCGCGTCGCTGCCGACGATGTGCGGAAAGGTGTAGGTGATGCCGGGGAGCCCGTCGAGGATGAACAGGTCGAGGTGGTTGATGCCGGCGGAGTGCACCCGCACCCGCACCTCGTCGGGCCGGCGCACCGTGGGGGCCGGCACCTCCGCCACCGTCAGTTGTTCCCATCCCCCGAGGCGAGGGAGGACGAGAGCCCTCACCGCCCCGCCTGGAAGGATGCGGACAGCACTTCGCCGGTGACAGGCACCGTGCGCGGCGGCTGGTCCGGCGCCAGGCTCTTGAGCTGGAACGACAGCACCGGCGGCGCCTTCTTGTCGGCGCCCGGCGCCGACAGGGTAAAGGCCAGCGTGGCCCCGTCGCCCGAGAGTGCGATGAGTCCGATCTTGCCGGCCATCGACTGCAGCATGATGCGCTGCCCGTCGCCCGCGCGGATGCGAAGGATGTCGCCTCGCCCCGGACGCTCCACGGCCACGGCGAGGTCGCCGTTCGGGAAGTAGGCGGGGTGGCTTTCCGGCTCCGGTGTGCGGGTCAGCGGGCGCGGATCGGCCCCTTCGTTCCCCATCTCGAACAGGTCGGCGTTGCCGTCGCGCGTGGAGATGAACGCAATCTGCCTGCCGTCTGGGCTGAATGCGGGCGAACTGTTGAGCCCCGGGCCGGCCATCAGCGTGCGCGCCCCCGTGCCGTCGGCGTTCATGGCCCAGATCTGCGACGTGCCGGCGCGGCGCGCGGTGAACGCGATCGTTCCGCCATCCGGCGACCAGGCCGGCTCCTCATCCGCTTCGGTCGCGTCGGTCAGCCGTGTCAGGTTCTGGCCGTCGGCGTCCATCACGTAGATGTCGATGTTGCCCGCCTTCACGCCGGCAAAGGCCACCCGCGTGCCGTCGGGGCTCCAGGCAGCCTGCACGTTGGTCGCGCCGTCGGCCAGGAGCGACACGGGGGCGCCGGTGCCGTCGCCCTTCACTTGGACAAGGTTCGCGCCGGCGCCCTGCCGCACGCTGAGGAGGAGCGGCTCGGTCACGTACACGCGTGCGCTGGCGGCGGTGCCCCATTTCGTGCGGGCGGTGACCGTGGCCACGCCGAGCCCGGCGGCGCTGACCACGCCCCGGGCATCCACCGTGACGACTTCAGGCTTGTCGCTCTCGAACGCCAGCCCTTCCGCCGGCCCGACGGGTTGTCCCTTCGCGTCGAGCAGGGTGGCGAAAATGGTGTCGCGGCCCCCTGGAGTCATCCGGAACCGCGGCCGCGAAAGCGCGAGCCCGCCCGCGGACACATCGACTTGCCAGACGGTCGGCTCGAAGCCGCGCGTGGTCATGGTGAGGGAGGTGCGGCCGAGTCCACGCGCCGTGAGCGTCCGCCTGGCGGAATCGAAGGACGCGACGGCGGTGTCGCCCACCTGCCAGCGGTAGTCCAGCTCCGCGATCGGCTGCGAATCCACGGTCGTGGCCTGCACCGTGATCGGGACCGAGGCGCCGGGGGTGAGCTGCAGCGGCGTCCCGGGCGCGGGCATGATCCGCAGGCGGTCGGGCCGCGGGTGCACCGTGACCCGCACCGTGCGCTGCTGGCCATAGCCGCTCAGGAGGACGTAGGCGTCGCCGGGGGCGATGCCGAGTACGATTCCCTCGGGGCTCACGCGGACCACGGCTGGGTCGCTGCTCCGCCAGGCGAGCCCGGAGGTGAGGGCGCGATTGCCCTGCGCCGGCACCGTCACCCGAATCGAGTCCATCGCGTCGGGCGCGAACAGGATCCGCTCGGGCAACACCGCCAGCGAGTCGTTGGCCACCGTGACGGTCACCGCCGCGGTGAGGCCGCCGGGCCCCGTGGCCATGAGTTGCGCCTGTCCCGCCTGGAGCGCGGTCACCCGCCCCGAGGCATCCACGGTGGCCACATCCGGCGCGAGCGAGCGCCAGGTGACGCGCACGCCCAGCTCCGAGTTGTCGGCGGCGCGGAGCGCGACGGTGATGCGGGCCGGCTCGAGCCGGAGCAGCGTCAGCGACTCCGGTGTCGGCACCAGCCGCGCACCGGCGGGCAGGACGGGGATCGGCTCGGGTTCCGGCGGCGGGCCCGTGACGGTGACCGCCACCGTCGCCTTGCCGGTGCCGGAACGGACCTCGATGCGCGCGGTGCCGGCACCGACGCCGACCACGGTACCGTCGGCTTCCACCTTCGCCACCGAACTGGGCGACACCTCGAACGTGAATGCGGGCGCGGCGAGTAGATTGCCGTCGGCGTCGTATGCACTGAGGAAGAGCCGCTCGCGCTGGCCCAGGTCGAGTCGAAGCTGCACGGGGGTGACCTGCACTTCTACCGCCGCCTGACCCCTGAGGGGGGCCGGAGAGAGGCAGAGGAAGGCACCAATAAGGAACGGGAGGGGCGACAGGAAGCGGATCACCGGGGGAAGGTAAAGGAGGGGGGAGGAAGGAGAAAGAGGACTGAGGACTGAGGACCGAGGTCGGGACTCCCTTCCACAATGATGTAACACCATATGGGACAATATGTTGACGTTGATTCTGTCAATTGGGCCGGGGGTGCCGTGACTGGCCCGGCGGCCGCCGACTTCGGCCGATCCCCCCGGACCGCTTGCACAACGTTCACGGAGGTGCGAGCATTTCAGGGATACCGTCCGCGCATCGCGCGGTCCGGCGACGGGGGGCGTCGCACCAGAAGGCGGAGGAAGCCACGATGAACGACCTGGAGATGGGCTGGTCCGGTTCGGGATGGATGGACCCCATGCCGATGTCCCCCGAGAAGGTGCCGACGCCGGCGCCGCCAGCACCTCCGCCGCCGCCGCCTGCCCCCGCCGCCCCCAAGGCGGCGAAGAAGAAGCCGGCCGCCAAGAAGAAGGCGGCGAAGAAGAAGGCCGCCCGGAAGCCGGCCAAGAAGAAGGCAGCAAAGAAGGCCGCCAGGAAGAAGGCTCCGGCGAAGCGGAAGGCCGTCAGGAAGCCGGCGAAGAAGAAGGCCGCGAAGAAGAAGGCCGCGAAGAAGAAGGCGCCGGCCAAGAAGCGAGGGAAGTAGCCTCCCCGAGCGCCCCGGTCCCCCGGGGCGCTTTGCCACCGTCCTCCCCACCCCCGAGCTTCATGACCTCGCGCACGAAGATGGTGATCGGATCGGCGGCGCTCGTCCTCCTCCTCCTCGGCGCCTGCGCCGAGCCGGGACCGCCGCGCACCGCGCTGATGGGCGCCACAATCCTCGACGGCCGGGGCGGCACGCCGCTCCGTGACGGCGTCATCCTGGTGCGCGGGAGCACCATCGAGGCCATCGGCTCCCGCGAGGACATTCCCCTGCCCCGCGGCACCGAACAGGTCGATGTGGCAGGCAGCTGGATCATTCCCGGGCTGATCGACGCGCACGCGCACGTGGCGCGCTGGGCGCTGCAGCGCTACGTGGCCTACGGCGTCACCACCGTGCGCGACATGCACAATACGCCGGACAGCATCTTCGCCCTGTCTGAAGCGGCCGACCTCGGCTCCACGCTGAGCCCGCGGATCTACGCGGCCGGCGCCATGATCGACGGGGTGCCGGCCACCTATCCCAATGCCACCGCCGTCTCCGAGCCGCGCGAGGCGCGGCAGGCGGTGGACCGGCTGTCGGTGAGCGGGGCGCACCTCATCAAGGTGTACACCCGGATCACGCCCTCGCTGCTCGAGGCCATCACCGACGAGGCCAAGACCTTCCGCATGCCGGTGGCGGCGCACCTGGGGCTCACCGACGCGCTGACCGCCAGCCGGCTGGGCGTGACGTCGATCGAGCACCTGAGCGGCGTCCCGGAGGCCACCGACCGCTCGGACCCGATCTTCGCCGCGTACAAGGTGGGCTTCTTTCCGGGCCTCACCGCCTTCGAGCGCAGCTGGGCCACGCTCGACTCGACCACCCTCACGCGGCTCGCCAGGCAGCTCGCCGATCTTCACGTGACGATGGTGCCGACGCTGGTGCTGCACGAGGTGCTGGGGCGGCTCGACGATACGGCCTCCGCCACCAACCCCGACCTCCTGGCGCTCCCGCCGCGCCAGATACAGGCGTGGAACGTGCCCGGCATGATCGCGGGCGCCGGCTGGACGGCGGCCGACTTCGAGGCGTTCCGGAAGGGCCGCCCCATGCAGGATCTCTTCGTGCGCGCCTTCCGCGAGGCGGGCGGCCGGGTGGTGACGGGCACCGACGCGGCGAACCAGATGCTGGTGCCCGGCGCGAGCGAGCACACCGAGATGGAACTGCTCGTCCGGGCCGGCCTCACCCCCGCGGAAGCGCTGCGGGCTGCCACCCGGGACGCTGCCGACTTGCTGGGCGCCGATTCGCTCGGCACGCTGGTGCCGGGCAAGGCAGCGGACCTCGTGGTGCTGAGCAAGGACCCGCTGGCCGACATCACCAACACGCGCACGGTGACGCGGGTGATGATTCGCGGACGCTTGATCCTGGCGGATTCCATCCGCAATCGCTGGTAGCGGCGGATGGCCCTGACGCGACTGGTGGTGGGCTGGATGGCTGCGTGGTTGTTCTTCCTCGTGTGGGAAGCCATCGAGGCGAAGATCGCCGGTGGGCCGCGGGACCCGGGGCGCACCGTCCTCCGACGAGCGCCGGGCGCCTATTTCATCGAGGCGCTGCTCTTCACGCTGATCGCCGGGCTCTGGTTCGCGAGCCTTGGGCACGGCGGGTGGTGGCTGCTGTTCGGCCTCGTCGGCCTCCTGGTCGAGTGGGCCGCATGGATGCGGGTGGCCGGTATGGACGACACGCCGTTCCCGCCGCTGCTGCACGTCCTCCTCGGCGGCATCCGGGGAGCCGCCGCCGGCGGCATCCTCTCCCTCATCCTGGCATGAAGCACGCGCCCGCGGCGGCCGCCATCGAGCGGCTGGCGGAGTTTTTCGCGCCGCGGAATTCCCGCGCCGCCATCCTGGCGCGCGAGATACTGGGCCACGCCGCGCCGGGAGACGCCGCCGCACGCGCCGCGATTGTGGCGAACCTGCAGGGCGGGCTCCGCCCCGACGGGAGCGTGGGCGGGGCGGCACTCCCCACGATCTGGCGCGCCATTGAACTCATGGACCTGGGGCATTCGGGCCAGGAGCCGACCACCGCGAAGCTCATCACGTGGGTGCTAGGGTTGGCCGGGCAGCCCGGGGCGTTCGGCGAGGGATGCCACCCGGCGCGCCACGAGCAGAAGGCGTGCGAGCACTACCTGGCGGGGTTCTTCGCGCCGGCGCCGGCCACGGAGCGACTCGCGCCGATCACGATGCCCTGCGGCAAGACGTTCCGGGCCGAGGCGCAGGCGCGGTTCGCGGTGAGTTGCCTGGGGCTCCGGGCGGTCCTGCTGGCGGGCCTGGCGGGGCGCGCCAGCGTCAAGAAGCACCTGACGAGCCTGTCGTTGCTGGCCGAAGTGTGGAACGACTGGGGCGGGTATTACGCGCCGGACCTCGTGGTGGCGGCGCTGCATCCGCTCGCCATCGCGCCGCCGGTGCACCGCGGGGCCACGCTCCGGACCGCGTCCTTCATTGCGGAAAACCAGCAGGAGGACGGCACCTGGAGCAACGCCGACCTCTTCCACACGCTGGAGTCCTTGATGGTGGCCAACACGCCGCCGGCCAGAAAGGCGGTGGCGCGCGCGGTGCCGGCGCTGCTGGCGTTGCAGCGGAAGGACGGTTCGTTCGGACCGACAGCGCAGGAAGAGCGGGCGCTGATCGGGGTGCGGGCCCTGGTGATGGCGAAGGGTGTCGGATGATCGAGCCGTCTACCCCACCGCCCTCCAGAGCCACCACAGCCCGACGGCAATGCTCCCCGCGCCTGCAAACCGCCCGATCACTCGACCCCATCGGAGCGAGCGCTCCGACGCCCTCCGGAACGCGGCCGCGGCCACCAGCGCGTAGGCCGTCATCGCGATGATGGTGCCGAGCCCGAACGCCACCAGGTAGCCCACTCCCACGATCCACCGGTCCATCAGGGTCACCGGCACCAACGCTACGACGGCACTGGTACCCGCCAGACCGTGCATCAGGCCCACCGCGGTGATGCCGTGCCTGGCGTGGTCGTGGTCGTGGTGATGGTGCCCGGCCGGAAAGTGCGCGGGCGTGTGCGGCGGGTGGTCATGGTGCGGGTGCGCGTGGGCGGCCGTGGCGGCCGTGTGCGCATGGAGATGCGCGTGGTCCCCGTGTCCCTCGGGCGGATGGAGATGTAACTTGCGGGCGCGCCACATGGCCCAGACGCCGACCGCCACCAGGAGCACGCCGACCAGGGCCTCCCCCAGCGCGTCGTAGCTGGACGGCCAGCGGAGGCCGGTGGCGAGCAGGATGCCGCCCGCGGCCAGCACCGCGACCGAGTGCCCCAGCCCCCAGCGGAGCCCGAACCCGGCCGCCGCCCGCAGCGCGGGGCGAGTGCTGATGAACGCCGTCACGGCGATCATGTGGTCCACCTCGATGGCGTGGGCCAGCCCGAGCAGGAATGCCGTGGCGAGCGCGACCGCTGGACTCACGTGAGCGACTCCAATCCGACGGGTTGAGGGATGATCGA